>NZ_CEFZSK010000035.1:0-12183 GCF_979581665.1 Nitrospira sp. Vd2
AGGACACCACCAATGCACAACTTATTCCACGTACTTCAGAGACAGGACACTAGCTCTTGGCATTTAGATGCTCTCTTTCAAGTGATATTGAAGATGAAACTGAGGTGGCTGTGGACCGAAGCGTATGTTGCTGGAAGCGGCGGGGCCCCGCCCGGCATCCGAAGCGGAAAGCCGGAACTGACCGAGGCACCGCGGTCGAACACGACCGCCGCCGAGGGAATTCCGGAAGGTTCCGCTTCGGACTGCCGTGGATGGGGTGCCGCTGGAAGCATAGGAGCGTAGGTCCACATGCCACCTCTCTTCGTCATTCCGACAACTTCCGTTTCAACAACTCGTTCACCTTCCCCGGATTCGCCTTCCCGCCCGAGGCTTTCATCACCTGGCCGACGAAGAACCCCAACACCTGCTCCTTGCCCGCGCGATACTGCGCCACCTGCGCCGGGTTCTTCGTAATGACCTCCTCGATCATGCTCGCCAGCGCCGTCTCATCGGAGACCTGGGTCAAGCCTTTTTCCTTCACGATCGCGTCAGGCGACTTGCCGCTGGCATAAAGTTCCGGGAAAATCTCGCGCGCGACCTTGAGGCTGATCGTCCCGTCCTCCACCAGACGCAGCAGGCTCACGAGGCGCTCCGGCGAGACCGGCGACTGTCTGACGGACATACCCGCGTTGTTCAACTCGCGCAGCAACTCGCCCATCACCCAGTTGCTGACCGTCTTGGGCTGGTTGAATTGCTTGACGCACGTTTCAAAGTAATCGGCGAGATCGCGCGACGACGTCAACACGCCGGCGTCATATTCCGGCAATCCATATTCGGACACGAAGCGCTGTTGTTTGGCCTCCGGCAATTCCGGCAGCCGACCTTGGACGTCCGCGATCCAGTCCTCCGAGATCGCGAGCGGGACCAAGTCCGGATCGGGGAAATAGCGATAGTCGTGCGCCTCTTCCTTGCTCCGCATCACGGCGGTTTGTCCCTTCTCCACATCCCAGAGCCGGGTCTCCTGCCGGATGGTGCCTCCCTCGCTCAAGATTTTGCTTTGGCGCTTGACCTCGTATTCGATTGCGTCCTTCACGAACTTAAATGAGTTGATGTTCTTCAACTCGACCTTCGTGCCGTAGCCAGTTTGCCCGACCGGACGCAACGACACGTTGGGCTCACAGCGCAGACTGCCTTCTTCCATGTTGCCGTCGCAGACGTCGAGATAAATGAGCAGGTCGCGCAGCATCTTGAGGTACGCCACCACCTCGTCGGCCGAACGCATGTCCGGCTCCGTCACGATTTCGAGCAACGGCGTGCCGGTGCGATTCAGATCGACGCGGCTCCCTCCGCCGGGATCGTGCATGTTCTTGCCTGCATCTTCCTCCAAATGCGCCCGACGGATTCGAACCCGCCGGCTCGTCGCCGCAGGCTGGACATCGATCCAGCCGTGCTCGCAGATCGGCGCCTCGTACTGAGAGATTTGATAGCCTTTCGGCAAATCGGGATAAAAATAATTTTTCCGAGCGAATCGGTTGGCCGAACGGATCGTGCAATTCAGGGCCAAGCCCGTTCGAATGGCCATGTCGACGGCTACCCGATTGATGACCGGCAGCGTCCCCGGCATGCCGAGACAAATCGGACAGGTCTGGGTGTTCGGCGGCAGGCCGAACCGGGTGCCACAGGCGCAAAACATTTTCGACTGCGTCAGTAGTTGCGCGTGGACTTCGAGCCCAATGATGACTTCGTACGGCATCAGCCCATCCGTTGCTCGTCTTGCTCGCGTTGCCGCCGGATCGCCTCGCGGCCGGCATCGAATGCTTCCTTCAACATGGATTTCTGCTCGTGCATCAAGTCGCGGCCTTTTTCCACCGCTTGCTGCCAGCTCTCACCCGCCTTGTCTGCGAAGTCGCGGACGCTCTCGCCGGTCCGGCGCGCATACGCGCGTAGTCGCTCACGCGATTGCTCGCCGGATTGCGGTGCGAGCAGCAAGGCAGCAATCGCGCCGACTGCTGCACCACCGAGAAAAGCCAGGACCACCGTCGCAGCCGACACACCTTCCGGTCGTTCATCCTGCATCATCATCCTCCCTCATTGAGAGATCGCCGCCGTCTGTGTGAAAACGCGACAGCTGAGAGTAAGCGATACGTGAGGGCCTGTCAACGAGAGATCGAGCAGTCCCACGTAGGTACTTCATTGCTTCATGCCCTGAGCTATGATGGCTTCAACCTTGTTCGGCTCCAAGCATCACGGCCTGTGAGCAGGGTTAGCGAACGTCGGTGGAGCGATCGCCACTGCCGCTACCCGAGCTAAGGATCGCCGGTCGCCGCCTGGGCGACGTCCCCACCCTCATCGGCTGCAATGTCGGCGAGTCGGCGTCCGGTCACCACGGACAACGGCGCGGTCAGTGTGATGTCTTCGCTGGCGGCATGCTCGTCGCGATGTTTGATGAGGAGCCACTGCTGATTCCTGGTCCGTACCAAGGCCCATGATCCTTTGAGCTTCGCTCCGTGCAACCGAAACTTCAGATCGCCCTTGGCCAATGATGCCGCGACGTTACCGTCGCCTTCGGGTTCGTAGGTCCCGCGATCCCAGACCATCACCGTCCCGGCGCCATACTCTCCGACCGGAATCACACCTTCAAACTCGGCGTAATCCACCGGATGATCCTCCACGGCCATCGCAAGCCGCTTGACCTTGGGATCGAGCGACGGGCCTTTCGGCACAGCCCACGACTTCAGCACCCCGTCGCTCTCTAACCGCAAGTCGTAATGGAGATGGCTCGCGCGATGCTTCTGGACAACGAAGAGCCGGCCGCTCGCCGTCTTCTTGCGCTGAGCAGCCGGCTCCGGCGTCCGGCCGAACCGGCGCTTCTTCCGATATTCGTCGAGGGCACTCATATGATGTTCGAGGTTCTAAGTTCGAGGTTCGAGCTTAACAGAACGGGGTAAGAGCCCGAAAGCTATTGAGCGTTGGCGCGATCCAGTTTCTCTGCAATTCCTCCATCTCTCCCCAAGCCTCGAACCTCGAACGCTTCTAGCCCTAACTCCTCCCCCGCTCCTCCACCAGACCACCGTGGCGTGAAAGGTCGTCGTTCCGCACGTCCAACAGGCGTTCGAAAAGCGCGCGCCTTATCGACCTCGTTCGTTGAATCGTAACGCCGAACGAAGCCGTCCAGGAGCAGGCGGCGCTCGATGACTTCGACCGTCCCTCGCACGCGAATCGTTCGCCAGCAGCAGCGGTTTGAGTATCGTCGACTGCATAGTCTTGAATGCGCGCAAGGCACGCGGACAGCATCTCGGCCGCAGTGTACGGCAACGAACGGGAGGGTCTATCGGAAGAAAAGCGGCGCGGACTGTAGGAGGGCCGGGGAAGCGCGAGGTGCAGCTATGCTTGAGAACCGGGGGCCGGTGTCCCGTCGCCGTCCCGCTTGCTCAACCGGTCCTTGATAACCGCCGAGGCCGCGCGGAATCCGGTGAGCCACATCCCCAGCCGCCCCACGAGGGTTTCCCCGCGCCCGCGTACCAACCCATGAACCTGCTGCACCGTCTCGCCTACCTCGCCGACGGCATGCAGAAAGACGGCGGCATGCGCGACGCCGTCCCGTGCTTGCAGGGCCACCGCGTTGACGTTCGCCACGGTCTGCCGTGTGTCACGGAGCAAACCTGGCAATTCATGGTTCAATTGGAGGATCAGCGGATGCAAGGCCGCCAGTGTCTTTCTCACTTGAATCAAGGTTGCAGTCAGATACCCGACGAGGACGGCGAAGGCGACGGCCGCAATGAGGGCCGACACGTCAAGCAACATACGAGCCTCCCTTATCTGATGTTCGGGCGCTTGGCCCGCCACGTCGTCGCTTGCTCGTAGGCATGGGCACCGCGCAAGAGGATGTCTTCCTCGAAAGGTCTGGCGATCAGTTGCAAGCCGATGGGAAGCCCCACCCGGCTGAAGCCGCACGGAACCGAAATCGCCGGGATACCGGCTAAATTCACCGAGATCGTGTAGATGTCGGAGAGATACATCTGCAGCGGATCTTCCATCTTCTCCCCGAGTTTGAACGCGGGAGTCGGCGTGACTGGCGTGGCGAGCAGATCCACCTGCTGGAAGGCCGCATCGAAGTCTTTCCGAATCAACGTCCGGACGGCCTGAGCCTTGCCATAGTAGGCATCATAGTAGCCGGCGCTGAGGGCATAGGTGCCGAGCATGATCCGGCGTTTCACCTCCGGCCCGAACCCCTCCTGCCGCGTCTGCCGATAGAGTTCAAGGAGGTCCTTCGCCTGCTTGGCGCGCAGGCCGTACTTCACGCCATCGTACCGCGCGAGATTGGAGCTGGCTTCCGCTGTCGCAATGAGATAATAGGTCGCCACGGCAGCGCTGGTCGTCGGAAGCGACACGTCTTTGATCTCGGCGCCCAGGTCCTTCAACATCTCGATGGCGTCGCGCACCGCCCGTTCAACGTCCGGGTCCAAGCCTTCGGCAAAGTATTCGGCCGGTACCCCGACGCGGAGCTTCTTGAGGTCCTTCCTCCGCAGCGCCTTGAGGTAATCGGGGACGGCAACATCGGCGGACGTCGAATCGAGCGGATCATGGCCGGCGATGGCGTTCAACAGCATGGCGGCGTCGGTCACGTCCTTCGTAATCGGACCGATTTGATCGAGCGACGAGGCGAAAGCCACGAGGCCGTAGCGAGAGACGCGACCGTAGGTTGGCTTGAGTCCGACCACTCCACAGAAAGCCGCCGGTTGTCGGATGGAGCCGCCCGTATCGGAGCCGAGCGCCGCAGCGCACTCATCAGCCGCCACGGCAGCCGCCGAGCCCCCGCTCGAGCCTCCTGGGACGCACGCCGGGTTCCACGGATTCCGGCTGGGTCCGAACGCCGAGTTCTCGGTGGAGGAGCCCATCGCGAACTCGTCCAGGTTCGTCTTACCCAATAACAGATAGCCGCGCTCGCGAAGCTTGCCGATTACCGTGGCATCGTAGGGAGGGACGAATTCACCGAGGATGCGCGACGCGCAGGTCGTCCGCACACCTTCCGTGCAGATATTGTCCTTGATGGCGAGGGGCATGCCCATCATCGGCACCACCCTGCGCCACCCCTTCAACTTCCCGTCCAGCGCGTCCGCCTGGGCCATCGCGGCATCGGTCGTCACGGTGATGTAAGCCTTGCACTTGGCCTCAACCTGGTTGAGACGCAAGGTGTAGGCGCGGACGATGTCGCGGGCGTTCACATCGCCCTTGGTGAACCGATCCTGGAGTTCGCGAAGCGTGAGCTTGTGGAGAGACATCAGCGGAGTCGCCGGCGTCCGTCAGGACGCGGACTTCGTGCGGGTCGGCTTCTGCTGCGTGATGTGATTCTTTTCGTCGACCATGATGATTTTCGGTTGATGGCGCTTCGCCTCATCCTCGGCGTAAAACTCATAACAGAAGATGATGATCTTATCGCCGACCACCGCCTTGCGCGCGGTCGGGCCGTTTAGCACGATCTCACCACTCCCCCGCTTCCCGGCCATCGCATAGGTCGTGAAACGCTCACCGTTGTTGAGGTTCGAGATCATGACCAGCTCGAAGGGCAGAATGCCCGCGGCCTCCAACAGATTTTCGTCGATCGTGATACTGCCCTCGTACTCCAGGCACGCCTCGGTCACTGTAGCGCGGTGAATCTTGGCCCTGAGCATTTGTCTCAGCATTCGTCCGCCTCGTCACTCCTTATCGCTCTTCTAGAATCCGCGGCACCTTGAAGCAGCCCTCATCGGCTTCAGGGGCGTTCATCAAGACCTTCTCAACCGGCAGGCTGGGTCTGACCACATCGTCCCGGAAGACGTTCCTCTGATCCAGAACGGTCGCCGTCGGCTCTACACCGGCTGTGTCCCACGCCTTGAGCTGCTCGATATACGTCAGGATGCTGCTCAGCTGTTTCGCGAAGGCATCCTGTTCCGCCTCGCTGACCTCCAACCGCGCCAGCTTCGCGACGTGTTCGACCTGCTGTTTCGTGATTTCCATTGGCTCTATCTTACAGCGAGGATACTGAAAAAGGCCAATTCCAACAGCTCCTACTCGACCGTGACGCTCTTGGCAAGATTCCTGGGCTGATCGACGTCGGTCCCGCGCAAGACGGCGATGTGATAGGCGAGCAACTGAAGCGCGACGGCGAACAGCACCGGACTGAGCAACGGCGGCACATCGGGGATCGTAAAGACGGCGTCGGCCGCCTTGCCGAGATCGCGCTCCCCTTCGCTCACGAACGCGATGACGGGAGCGTTCCGCGCCTTCACCTCCATCAGGTTGCTCACCGTCTTTTCATAGAGATGATCGCGCGGCACGAGGACGACGACCGGCATGTCCTTGTCGATCAGCGCAATCGGGCCGTGCTTCATCTCCCCCGCCGCGTAGCCTTCCGCGTGAATGTAGGAAATCTCCTTGAGCTTGAGGGCCCCTTCGAGCGCGATGGGATAATTGATGCCTCGCCCCAGATACAAAAAATTCCGCTTGGTATGGTACCGCTTGGCGATCGCGACGATCTCGGCCTCGCGCTTCAAGATGTGCTCGACCCGCGTCGGCAGCGAAACGAGCCGTTCGAGCCATGTCCGGCCATCATTTGCATTCAACGTTCCCCGCACGCGTCCCAAATGCAGGGCGAGCAGATAGAGCGCCGTGAGCTGCGCGGTGAAGGCCTTCGTGGAGGCGACCCCGATTTCGGGGCCGCAATGGGTGTAGAGCACGCCGTCCGATTCGCGAGCGAGCGTGCTGCCCACGACGTTGACGATCGCCATCGCGCGCGCGCCCTTCACTTTGGCCTCGCGCTCCGCGGCCAACGTATCGGCCGTCTCGCCGGATTGAGAAATCGTGATGAACAGATCGTCCTTCTGGACCAGTGGATCACGGTAGCGAAACTCCGACGCAATATCGACCTGCACCGGCGCTTTGACCATTTCCTCGAGCAGATATTTCCCGACGAGACCGGCGTGCCAGGAGGTGCCGCACGCGACGATCCAGATCTTGCCCGCGGCCGCCAACTGCTCGGGCGTGAGCTTCAAATCGGGCAGGTCCGCTTCCCCGAGCTCGAAGGTGTAGCGGCCGCGCATCGTGTCGAGGATCGTCTGCGGCTGCTCATGAATCTCCTTCAACATGAAGTGCGGATAGCCGCTCTTCTCGGCGGCGGCCGCATCCCAGGAGATCCGTGTCGGCTTGCGCGACACTTCCCGCCCTTGCGCATCCATGACCTGCACCGAGGACGGCGTGACGACCGCGAGGTCGCCCTCCTCCAGGTACGTCACGTCGCGGGTATGCTGGAGCATCGCCATCACATCGGACGCGACGAGCCCGGACCGCTCAGTGCGGCCGATCACGAGCGGACATCCCGAGCGCGCCGCCACCAGCGTATTCGGCTCGCCCTCGCAAATCGCGGCGATCGCGTAGCTGCCACGAATATCCTTTGTCGCGGAGAGCACCGCCTCCGCCAGCGAGTTCCCGTGCTTGAGATACCGCGCGATGAGATGCGCGACCACCTCAGTGTCCGTCTCGGACTCGAAGCGGTAGCCGTCCTTCTGAAGTTGCTGCTTGAGCGGGAGGTAATTTTCGATGATGCCGTTGTGCACGAGCACGCAACTGCCCGACCGGTGCGGATGCGCATTTTGCTCCGACGGTTTGCCGTGCGTCGCCCACCGCGTATGGCCGATGCCGGTGGTTCCTTTCAGGCCGTCGCCACTCAACACTTTTTCCAGGTTGGCCAGCTTGCCGACGCTCCGCCGCACGCCGATCTTGCCGCCATCGAGGATCGCGACCCCGGCCGAATCATAGCCCCGGTATTCGAGTCGTTTTAGGCCGTTCAGGAGAATTGGCACCGCCTGCTCATCGCCGACGTACCCGACGATCCCGCACATGGTTACCTCTTCGTGGTGGCTTTCTTGCGCCGACTGCCGGCGGCCGGCGAAGGGTTTCGTTGTTTCTCCTGCGCCTCTTCACGCTTGCCGGTCGACGAAGACTCATCCGTACCTACAAGCAGCGCCCGGCGCCGACTCGCCCATCCCACCTTGCTGACCTGAGCCGCGCGTGACAGGGCCAGTGCATCAGCCGGCACATCCTGCGTAATGGTGCTTCCGGCAGCAATCACCGCGCCTCGGCCGATCTTGACCGGCGCAACAAGTTGTGAGTCGCTTCCGATGAAGACCTCGTCTTCGATCACCGTCTCATACTTGTGATAGCCGTCGTAATTACAGGTAATCGTTCCGGCGCCGATATTGACGTGTTTCCCCACGCGGCTGTCGCCGAGATAGGTGAGATGGTTCGCTTTGGAGCCCTCGCCGAGTTCGGTCTTCTTCATCTCGACGAAGTTTCCGACCTTCCCCTTCCGGCGCACGATCGATCCCGGCCGAAGATGCGCAAAAGGCCCGATCGCGGCCTCATCCTCGATGCAACAGTCCGTCACCACGCTGCAATCCTGAATGACCACGCGCGCCCCGATCGTGCTGTTCGCGATCCGACTGTGTGATCGCACCACGCTATCCGGCCCGATCGTTGTCCGGCCCTCCAGCGTCACATGGGGATACAGCACGACGTCTTGCGCGATGGTCACGTCGGCGTCGATCCACGTCGTCGGCGGATCGATCATCGTCACGCCGTCGTGCAGCCATCGGTCACGGATCCGATCTCGAATGATCCGCTCCGCGGCCGCCAACTGTTGCCGCGAATTGACGCCCAAGCCTTCCTCGGCACTCGGCGCGACGACGGCCGTCACATGGAGCCCCCGATCCACCGCGACCTTCACGATGTCGGTCAGGTAATACTCCTGTTGCGCGTTCTGAGGCTGCAACCGGTCCAAGGCCTCAAACAAAAACTCGCCGTTCACGACGTACGTCCCGACGTTGATTTCGTTCAGTGCCAACTCGGCGGGGGTCGCATCCTTGTCTTCGACGATTTTCATGACCCGCTGACGGCCTGCATTCGCGGTCGCCCGCACTACGCGTCCGTATCCGCTCGGGTCTTCAAGACGAGCCGTCAGCAGCGTGACCGCGGCTTTCTCTTCTTCGTGGACGGCCAACAGCCGGTGGAGGGTCGCTTCGGTCAGGAGCGGCGTATCGCCGTTGAGAATCAGATAGGCCTGCGCCGGACGTCCTTTGGCTCGAAGAATCGCGTCACGTGCCTGCATCACGGCATGACCGGTCCCCAGTTGCTGGCTCTGGTCAGCGATCAGGAGCGCCGCACCGGTCGCTCGATGCCCCACATGAGCGGTGACGCCCTTCTCTCTTGCCACGGTGGGTTTCGGTCCGGCGCCGTTGCGCTCCACGGCATAGCGATCCAGCAGGGCTTTCACCTGGTCGGCTTGATGGCCGACTACGACGACCACACCGCTGTCCGCCATCCGGTGCGCGAGGTCGAGCGCGTAGAGAATCATCGGCCGCCCGGCAACCGGATGGAGCACTTTGCCGACCTTCGAGCGCATCCGCTTCCCCAGGCCGGCAGCCATCACGATGGCGCCGAGGTGTGTCATGCCGATTGTCTCATGTGCTGAACGGTACTGGACCGGCGAACGCTGATGGCCGTGCATGAAAACGAGACGGCCTCATGCAATGGGGACCTCAAGTCCGCTTGGGACGCTCGGAGTGGCCGGTCGGCGCGACGCCGAACCATTCATGGATGGCGGTGGAGAGTAGAGACCTCCTGACACGATCAATTTCATCGCCTCCTCGACGCTGATCTCAAGCGGGATGACCTCCTTTTCAGGAACCAGGAGGAAATACCCCGATGTCGGATTGGGCGATGTCGGGACGTAGACATTCAACAGGGGTTCGGGTGAGACCTCTTGAATGTCGCTATGTGTGACGCCCGTCACAAAGGCAAAGCAATAATGACCATTCTTCGGAAACTGGATCAGCACCACGCGGTTGTACCGATCTTTTTCCTTGAAGGAGAGGATGTCGGTCATCGACTTGAGCGTCGAATAGATGCCACGGACGATCGGCACTCGGTGGAGCAACTCCTCCCACCACCGGACAATCTGACCTCCAATAAAGTTCGCGGCCAGCAAGCCCGTCGCAAAGATCAGGAGGACGAGAGCGACGATGCCAAGTCCCGGGACGTTATATTGAGGCGGAACCAGCCGGCTCACCGCGCTCCCTAGGATGCTGTCAACAGTGACGAACAGCGTCTTGAGGATCAGCACGGTTCCCCAAATCGGTGTAATGACGAGTAACCCGGTGAGAAAATAGCGTTTCAGGGACGCTCGGAGGGTTTTCACGGTCGTATCCACGGCGATAAAATGATACAGCCTTTACTACCCTCCCGCAAGCCATTTGTTGAGAATTTCAACGACTTCGAATAGGATGGCCGATCGCGGATGACGAGAGCACGACGATTCACGAGCGCCCCTTCCCCGGGTGCCTTCATTACTCTCGAGGGTATCGAAGGGAGCGGCAAATCAACCCAACTGGCCAAGCTCGCCAAATCCCTGCGCGAGGCCGGCTATCGGGTGATCGAAACCCGGGAGCCCGGTGGAACACCGATCGCCGAAGACATTCGAGAGGTCCTGCTCGACGGTTCTTCTGCTCCCGACAACGAGCAGCAGGTCCCTGCCGGTGAGGAGATGACGGCGGAATGCGAAGCCGCGCTGGTCTTCGCCGCTCGTAGTCAACACGTGCGTTATCGGATCCGTCCCGGGATGGCTGAAGGCGCAATCGTCCTCTGCGACCGGTTCTCGGACTCCACCTTGGCCTATCAAGGTTATGGGCGCGGCCTGGCACTCATCGATCTGCAACGAATGAATCGACTGGCCACTGGCGGTTTGGCGCCCGACTTGACCTTGCTGTTCGATCTTCCCGTGGCGACAGGCTTGGCCCGCCGGCGTGATACCGGGGAGCAGAACCGGCTGGATCAGGAAACCCGTCGTTTCCATGAACGTGTGCGGCAGGGATTTCGGGCGCTCGCACGGAAGGACCCGAAACGGATCACGGTCATCAATGCCGACCGTGATGCCGATGCCATTGCTCAGGATGTCGTCTTGGCCGTGTCGAAGTTTCTCGAGAAACGAAAAAAGCGTATGGCCGGAAGTCAGGCCCGCCACTGAGCGCACGGGATTAAGGGATTCGACGGTTCGACCATGTTTCACGACGTGCTCGGCCATGAGGGCCAGAAAGCGCTGCTGGAAGCCGCCATCCGCGCCCATCGGGTCGCGCACGCCTATCTGTTTCACGGCGATGAGTCGATTGGGAAGCGTCTGATGGCGGTACGGTTCGCCCAGGCGCTGAACTGCGAACAACGTGACACCGCTGCGCGAGGCTGCGGCACCTGCCGCTCATGCCTGCAGACGGAAGCAGGAACCCATCCGGACGTGCTCGTCATCGAACCCGATCGCGAAGCGGCGAACCCGCAAATCAAGATCGAACAGATCCGCGAAATCGAGCAAGCCATCATGTATCGGCCCTTGATCGGCGAATACAAGGTCATTCTGATCGACGATGCCGATCGGCTGACGCTTGGCGGCGCGAACGCGTTGCTGAAGACCCTCGAGGAGCCGCCCGCGCACAGCGTCTTCATCTTGGTCAGCAGTCGGCCGTTCGCGCTCCTCAGTACGATCAAGTCGCGATGTCAATGTTTGCGCTTTGTCGCGTCCGCGCGCAACCAAGTCGAGGCCGCTTTGATCCTCAAACGCGACATGCCGCCGCGCGATGCGCGCCTGTTGGCGATCATCAGCCAAGGTCGGATCGGGCAGGCTCTTCGGAGCGACGTGAAGACCGTGCGGCAGACGAACGATGAGTTTCGACAGATCGTCACGCCGAGAGTCTTGGGATCCATCACCGCGCTGCTCGCTATCGCGGATTCGCTCTCGAAGTCCGGCCGCATTCCAGAAGCGCTTGACTGGATCGGGCATTGGCTCCGCGACCTGCTGCTCATTGTGGTCGGCGCCGACCGTGATCTCCTGCTGCACAGCGATGCTGCGGCCGAGCTCGAGCAGATCGCGCGCAGCGTGCAGCCTGGCGCGCTCCTCGACGTCCTGAGCGAGATCGAGCGCATCAACAGAAGCGCGAACCGAAACATCAACCTTCAGCTCGCGCTCGAGTCGGTCTTGCTCCACGTGCGCGACATCCTGCTGCCGGCCCGGGCGGTGGCATCGCGCTAATCTGGATTTCTCCGCGTCGGCCCTGATATTTTACGGTCAATCAGTGGGACTAGGGTGCGTCTCGGCGGGCCTGGGGCGGGCGGGTGAGCCGGGAG
>NZ_CEFZSK010000036.1:0-11166 GCF_979581665.1 Nitrospira sp. Vd2
GTCTTGGCGCGCCTGGGGCGGGCGGGTGAAATGGACAGCCTTTTTGAACATCCTGGGTATTCTTTCTGTTCATGTTGAACCGTGAAGCATTGTCGCATCCGGCTCCGGCTACCGTTTTTCAACGGCCTACTAAGGGCATGCGCGCGAGACGCTTCATCCTGATCGCCGCCGCCATTGCCGCTCTTGTAGGCGCGCCGCTTTCGGCAGGTGCCGCCTCCTCTCGAAACTTGAATGGCGATGAGTTGGTGCAGATCGGTGACCTGCATGAGGTTCAAAATCATCTCCAAGAGGCGCTGCCATACTATCAGCGGGCGGTGACGGCCTATCGCGAGCGGCGGAACCGCGTGGGCGAGGCGACGGCCTTGCTGCGCGTCGGTCAGGTGCAGGAAAGACAGGGACGTCTGCAGGAGGCGTTCGAATCGATCAAGAGTGGCGTCGCGGTCCTCGCGCTCACCCGCGATCGCGACCGCCAGGCCTCTGCGCTGCTCCAGCTTGGACATGTGGCGGCAGCAGTGGGCCGCGTTCCTGAGGCGGACGCCGCATACCGAGAGGCCCGACAACTGTTCGAACGAACGAAGAACCGCCGAGGCGCAACCGATGCTGGGCTCGGCCTCGCCGCCCTCTGGGTGCGAGAAGGCCGTCTCACTGACGCCATGACAGTGGCGATGCAGGCTCTTGCCGACGCCCGGGCACGGAATGATGGCCAACAGGAGGCCGAAGCGCTGGTGCTCCTCGGCGATGCATACGGTCAGACCGAGGACAGCGAGCGTGCCGCGGAGTCGTATAGCCGTGCGATGGCGCTGCTGAAGGGGCGCGGTCAGACGGCGCGTGAGGCCGAGATTCGGCTACGGCTGGCCCGAGCGCTGATGGAGCTTCGAGACGATGAAAAGGCGCGTGCGGTGGCCCAGGGTGCGCTTCCGCTCTACCAGACGATCAAGGACCGGCTAGGGGAAGCGGATGCGCTGTCGCTGCTCGGCACGCTCGCGTTGCGACAGGGTGATCTGAGCCGAGCGATCGACCACCACCAGCACGCGTTGGAACTTTATCGCGCCCTCCGCCATGGTCCGCGCGAAGCCGGGACATTGGCGAATCTGGCGCTGGTCTATGAAGCGCAAGGCACGGTTGATCAGGCACGAGAAACACAAGCGAAGGTCGTCTTTCTCCTCCAACGCGCCTCCTAATTTTTCCCTCACTGTTCTGTTTCTGAGACGCCTTTGTCGCCCGCAGTGTGCGGAAAACCAAACAGGCTCACCGCGGATGTGCATCGCATGTCATCAGTGGCGCCATTTTCCTAAGGTTTCCTCGCAGAATTCTCTGGCACAGTGAATGCTTTACTCACGATCGAGGCCTCAGGACAACTGGGTAAGGGTTCTCTTCACTGGGTGTGATTGAAAGGAGTACGACCATGTCTACAACGGGCAAGGTGACGGCAATGGTGGCTGGTGGAGCAGTAATTGGAGCCGGTTTGGGCCTCCTGTTGGCTCCCCAATCAGGAGCAGACACACGTCGTCAGATCCGCCATTATGCAAAGCGCGCACAGGTACAGGCGGCCAGGTTGAGCCGGAGCGTGAAGGCCGGCTTCGAGCGCGCCGTTGAACAAGGCAAGCTGTACCAGGAGAACGTCCGTCCCATCGAGGCCGCGTAGTTTCGCTTCCTGCCGTCACGGCGCTCACCCCTCGAATCGGCCTGCGCGGTCCCCCGCGCGGGCCGCTTCTTTCCGTACCACCAGGCTCGCGCCAAGACGCGCCCCTTCCCGGGCAAGGCCGGAGCGAGGCGCACAACGCGACGAATAAGTCGCGTTACGTTTGTGCGCGCCGGCGAGATGGTGAGCGGGCAGTGTCCGGGGGCGAGGCGTACTCTCGTGTGTACGTTGAGCCTCCGAGCGATGCGAGGTGCGCGAGGCGAGGAATAACTCGCCTCACGTTTGCGCACGGGCGCGAGTTGGTGAGCGCCCAGTGTCTTCGCAGTTGGCGGCCTTTTTCAACATCCTGCCAGTGACCGCTCAATATTGACCCTCACTCAATTAGATTGTTACAGTCACGACCGCTGAAATCGTGATCGGGAATCTCGAGGCCAGGTGATCAGGCCGCCTCTTCGAGCATTCTTGGTTGCAAGATTTCTGTTCGGCTCTCGCTGTCGAACCGCGATACATGAATCGCCATGTACCTCGCCGCATGCCGGAGTGGCGGAATAGGCAGACGCCAGGGACTTAAAATCCCTTGGGCCCACAAGGCCCGTGCCGGTTCGAGCCCGGCCTCCGGCACCATTTTCAATCACGAGGTCTCGGGGTATAGAAATCGAAAGTAAAGGCCGTCATAGCCCGAGAATAACGGTAGTAGGGGGTATTGAAAACGTGGGCCGAAGGGCGTACGTCGGTAGTCCGCTACCGGGGCAGGGAGGATAAGGGAATGAAGGGGCTTCGACGCGTAGGATCAGTACTGCTCACCATGATCGTGCTCGGGACAGCAGGTACCGCCAGAGCGGCAGATCCATCGCTCGATCAAACGGCGCGGTACCTCTTGGAGTTGGCAAAAGCCTTTCGGACGGCGTATGTGTTGCAGGTCGTCGAGCACGCGCGGTCAAGCGGCATTCAACCGGCTGAAGACTGGGTGAAGGCAGCCCATCTGGTTCCGCTTCCGGCCCAGTTTGTGAAAGGTGCGGCCGAACAAGTCAGCGGATTTGAGCTGGGCCTGATCGGGCTCACTCCACTGAACAGCGCCAATCGTCCAAAGTCCGAAGCCGAGGCGGACGCCCTGCTCAAGCTCGCCGCGGATCGCGACCGCTCGGTGCTCACCTTCATCGATGGCGCGGAGTTCAAGGCCATCTCGTCCGATTTAGCGATTGTGCAGTCGTGCGTTGATTGTCATAATCACCACCCGCGGGCGACCCGTCAAAATTTTCAGCGGTGGGATGTCATGGGCGGCATCATCGTGCGACTCAAGCGCGATAGCAGCCCCGAGGGAATGAGCCTCGATCCAGGGCCGCCCACCCGTCCGGCTGGACCATTGGAACGGCTCACGCCAAAGTCAAATGATCCTCCACCTTGGGCCCGGTGAAGAGGGCACGCTGTTGTTCCAGTTCCAGTTGCACGCCTCTATAAGAGGACAGAGAACAGGGTAGAGAGTCCGATGGCGCACTCGTTAACCCTGAACCCTTCCTGAAACTGTTGCCCGTTGCGGCTCGCGCCGGTATAGACCGTTCTGCCGTGAAGGCTGGAGAATCCATGAAAACCGATGGCTGCATCAGAGTGTTCGACTCGCAGGGGACAGACTATAAGGACGCCTTTCAGGTCTTTCTGAATCACACGGACCAAAAGCGAAACGCCAAGCGATGGTTGCAGCAATTGGTACAGCGAATCGCCGCAAGAGGCGTGTTCATCGACGCCGGAGCGGGGAATGGGGAAGTGACGGCTCACCTGGCTTCCGCATTCGCGCGAACGATTGCGATCGAACCGAACACTTATTTGTTAGGTCAGCTCCGGCAAGCGATCCCGCAGGCCGAAGCGATTGCGCAGCCGATCCTCGCCGCGACGCCGCCTGCCCTGGGGGACCTCGTCTTGTGTTCCCACATTCTCTACTACATTCCCGCCGAGCAATGGATGGCGCATCTCGAACGCCTGGCCTCGTGGATGTCCCCGACCGGCGTGATGGTGCTCATCCTTCAGAACCGAGGAACCGGGTGCATGGCGATGCTTGAGCATTTCTTCGGTCACCGATTCGATCTCGACGGCGTAGTCGGTGCCTTTGGCCACAAACATCGGAACGAGTACGAAATGACAACGATCGTCGACCCCGCCCACGTCGACGTCCCGGATGCTGCTTCGGCTATGGCCGTTGCCGAATTCATGCTCAACCTTCTCCCTATCAGCAAGCCGCCTTCCCGCCGCGATGTGGAAGAGTATCTGGCACAGCATTTTGCAACCGCGGACGGCCGCTACCGGTTTCCGGTCCATCAAGACTTTCTTCAAATACGGCGGGCAGCCTGACCCGCCGTCCCGTTGGTCTAGCAGCCGGTAGCCGATGTCATTTCAATGGATCGCCAGAGAGAGAAATGTCACCGAAGAATGGAAGCGTCGTAAGATGGCAGCAGAAGTTCAGAAACTTATCGAAGCCAAGCCTACGGACAGGCCCAGCGCCAGAGGTCTGCCTTGCTACTGACAACTGCAGCTAGTCGGGCGTCCAAACCCGTGGTCGCCATCTAATCCCTCTTTGGCAGGGACCAAGCACCAGTTGTGACCCTTCCCCGCGAACGAGGCATTTGCCATTCATGCCTCACAGTTGTCCGTTCTCCGTTTCGTGCCACACTTGATTCGCTTTGCCATGACACGGAACCAGTTGTATGAGATCACCATCGTTTCCCCGACCGCTCCCCGCAGTGACGCACCAGCCTGTTCGCTTGGGATTCGTAATTGATGTGGTGGCCTCGAGCGTTGCAGCGGCCGAAAAATGAAAAACCCGACAGCCTTGCGCGACGCTGCTGAGGGTAAGGGCGACAGGATGGTTCTCTAAGGTCTCATGCCATAGACAGCTCTGTGGCGCTTGGCTCTCTTCATAAAGGTAATAGGTGCGGTTCGGGTCCAGAGCATGCGCCGTCTCAGCAATGAGAATGACGAGCACCAGCGCGCACAGAACGAACAGATCCCCGTCACGTCTTTTTTGATTCAACATGCTTGGCATCTTTCTATTCAAATTTTATCATGACGTTCCAGATACACCGCTCGTAAATGAAGAGTCACGTGACCGACACAGTGAGGGCCGTCGAAGCGGTCGGCGCCACACTTCTCGGCCAACCCCGCAGCGTGTTGCCATGGTGGCTGACGCCACTGGCCGTGATCGTCCTGACTGCCGCGCTCACCTATTGTGGAGAGAGCAAAGCTGAACCGTTTGATCGCCTCGTGGAAGAGGGCGTCCAGATCCTGAAGGAGAAGCATGAAATTGTCCACCTTCAGGTAACGCGGCAATTGGACGTGCGGCAAGCTCAAGAGAAGCTCCTGACAAACAGGCAGCGCTGGGATCACTACATTCGAAAGCTTCCTCCCCAGAAGCAAGCGGCTATTCTAGAACGGATCAAGCAGAAAGAGACGAAGGTGTTGGCTGATCTGCAACGGAAGTGGGCCGCAGAAGGTCGTCAGTTGGGAAAGTAACCGCTCGCGCATTAGGTGTCATGACGGGATGCCCTGCATCCCGCAGGCGCCAAGGCCGGCTGACAACTCCCTGCATTCGCAGGATGCATTGCGACTACGGTTGCCGATTCAATCCCCCTTTACTGTTGACGTCCCGTGCTGCGGGAGCGACCACTGAGGCGGAGTCAAGCGGTTCCGGTGTCTGCACCGCATTGCGGTCCGTCATTCTGGTTGAAGTCATCTCGCCACACGACGCAAGCATCAGGGTGATGAGAATCGTGAAGGAACCAGTAGCCCAGGTCATCGCTGCCTCCCTTACTCAAGAATTAGGATACCGCCTCTCACGCCGATTCTCTCACGTACTTGGTGAAGGCGAGCCACGTACTCCGTTGTTGTGGCTCCATTCGGCACGCCTGCCGATGGTAACGTCTTGCGGTTCATCACCGCATCAAAGCACGGCCCGTGACGGTGGGTCAATTGTGATCGGCCACACGGCGCTTGGTACCGGGTGGTGTGTTACGATACGAACATGGACGAGACGTACGAGGTCAGACGGAAACGATATGCTTCGATTGTCCTGGAAGCAAAACATCAGATCGAATGGGCCCAGACCCTTTGTGTGCGAGCGCGGATCGCGGTTGAGGAATCTCTCTCTATCGGCAAACCGCACACCTAAGCAGCCTCGGCATCACACGCCGGTGCTACCGCTACGGTCTCGACTCGTGGCTCACGGGATCGATGGCAGGTCGTGATCGGTTTCCCAGATCAACACTTCTGCGCCAGTCTCATCATCGGCCCTGACAGTGCGGGCGCCGGCGGCCGTCAGGCGGGCGGCGTCGCCGTCTTCAGTGGCCCTGCCCCTTCGATCTTTAGCCGCCCCTTCGCTACCAATACATTGACCTAGCGCCTATCAGGCACGGGCGCGGATTCTCCGGGCTTCAAGCCCCGTCCCGGCGTACGGCTCCCCGTTGTCGGATCGAGATGGCGGCATCATGGCCACGATCTGACGCGATCGGAACCGGTCCTCCGCCGGCCAACTCCCCGTTGATGTCGAGCTGTTCCTACCTGATGGAATAGTCAAGGTGCAAAAATTTTTTTAGCTTGCGTCTAGCAAGGTTAGAGGCGAAGCCCCCTTGAACATTCATAAGTAGTTCGCTTCAGCGCCCTCGTTTCGGGGCTTGTGAGCGAGGAGCGATACTGGTATATCGCCCCGGCGTGCTCGTTCTTCGGTAACAGGAGGGCTGATATGCGACTTGGTCTTTTGACGTGTTTTCGTGGGCCGCGACAGCACACATCACGACACCAGGCGAAGAGGACGAAGTGCTTTGCGCTTGAAACGCTCGAAGAGCGCGTCCTGTTGAGCGCCGATCTTTCCGCCGTCGTCCAAGCGGTGCAGGCGCCACAGGCCGCCCCGCCGAACACGACTGCCCAAGCCACCGTACAGGTTCAGAATACCGGGACGAGTTGGTCGAGCTCCGTGAACGTCAATGCGTATTCGCTGCCGGCCGGCCAAGCCTGGATCGGAGCGACGCTCGCAAATCCGCTCGGGCCCGGTCAGAGCGAATCGGTCGTGATTAACCTCACCGGCCAGGCGAGCGTGGGTATTGACGCCTCCACACTCCTCGCCGTGCCGACCGATATGGCGTCAGTGGGCTGGCCGCCGGCGTCGCCGGCGACGCTCGACAGCTCGGCCACGACGCTCGCCGTCGTCGCATCGCAAACCACTGCGCAGGCTCCCGCGATGTCGCCCGCGCAGTGGAATCAAATCCTCCAGCAATGGCAGCAGAACATGCTGACGTTTGGACGGCAGGCGGGACAAGCTCTTCAAGCCCCGTCGTGGGGGACGGAGCCGAACACGGCGTACTATGATGCGGCACGCGTCTTTTATCAAATCGCCCAATACACCGGAGATTCCAGCTGGACGGTCTACGCGCAAACCGCCGGGAACATGTATCGCGATGCCTATGTCCTTGCCAACCCCCAAGGCGTTCCAGGGTATTGGAACTTCACGCAAGGCCTGCTGATGGATTATCAGCAGACGGGCAATCCGCTCGACCTTCAAGCAATCCAAGAGTTGAGCACAACAGTCTGGAATGCGGAGAGCGCGCCGCTCTCCTACAGCCAGCCAGCGGATTACAGCCGCGAGGTCGCCTATGCGATCATGGCGTACGTGAACGGGCTGGCTGTCGGCCAGCCGCAGACGCCGAGGCTGGGCGAGCTGATCGATCAGGCCATCGGGCACATCGATCAGTGGTTCGTGTCCCACTCTGCTCCCTACGTTCGGCCTTTTATGGTCGGGCTCACCACGCAAGCGCTGATCCAGGCGTATGATGTCACAGGTGATGCCAGGATTCCCGGCGCCGTGCAGACCGCGCTCGATGGGTTATGGAACCAGATGTGGCTCCCGGGCGAGCAGGCCTTCATGTATACCAACGTCGACACGAGCACGATCAATCCGTCAAGCCCGGGGTACAACACAGGCGGAACCGAGCCGGCCCCTGACCTCAATCTGCTCATCGCGCCCGCCTATGCGTGGATGTACAAGCAGACCGGGAATATTCAATATCTCAATGAAGGGGACCAAATCTTTGCCGGCGGCGTGCAGCAGGCGTACCTCGGTGACGGGAAACATTTCGACCAAAACTACATGTGGAGTTTCGATTACGTCACCTGGCGAAACCAGGGCCTGCGACAGTGGACGGCATAGAGCGTATGGCGTTTCCCTCTGTGAACAGGAGTTGACCGAAGGCATCGGGCGCAGACGCCGCTGTGGAACAGTCGTGCGTCTGGGCCAGCCAGCCGGTCGTTACTGCACGGCAGGGGGCAAGGGCGCCGTGCGTTCTGGCCGCAACACGTCGCCGGCGACGTTCGTCCAAGACGGTGTAAAGATCAAGGACAGGGGCGGCAGAATCCACCACAGGCGCGTCGTGTCCGACTGCACGATCCGAACGCGTGTCGCGCCGAGCTCTTTGGCCTCCCGGGTAAATTCGGCGACCGCGGTCTTCAGCGAGGCGTCTCCCACGAACGGGAGCGCCACAAAGAGCTGAAGTGCGTAGTGCGTGCTGTTGATGTGAGTCGGTATACTGTTATCGACATCGCGAAGCCCATGAAAGTCGGACGCGGTGCTCGAGAGGGTACAGCCGCCCAACGTCGCCACGAGAAACGCCGCCAGTGCAAGTCTCTTCATAGTTCTTCCTCCGCGGTAATGTCCCACATCCATCCTGCACGGGATCCTATCGCAGCCTTTATCAGGCGCCCGAGTTTCTCGCGTCGTTCGTCATAGAGACATCTCGTCAGACGCGAGATCGCTCCCAGTTGATCGAATGGGACGCCGACACCAGGCAATGGCCGACATCATTGATCCGGGTATGGCGACTACCATCGGTAGACCATGCTAACGAGGAGGGATACCATGTCGAAAACCGTGATGGCCGTGTGCGCGTTCATGTTCTTCTCTGCCGCGTCTCTTCCGGCTTCCGCGCTATTTGAATCTGATAGTGAACTTGCACGGGAGGCAAGAATCAGCATGGTGGAGGCCATAACGACCGCGCAGAAAACAATCCCCGGGCAGCCGATCCATGTGGAGATGGGAAAAGATTCGGGCAAGACGGTGTACCAGATCCAAATGCTGGATAAGGACAACAAAACGCGCTGGGTCTACGTCGATACGATGACGGGAGCGGTCACCGAGGCGAAGCGGTGACGATAGCAAGTTGAAGACCGTGGCTTCGTGGCGATCCAACGTGTCGGCGAGTATCGGAGGCCCGCCCGCGCAGCTTCCGATACTCGCACCCGTGAGGCGCCTCTACTTGGCCGGTAACAGGAGATAGAGCACCGTGGGGATCAGGATCGCGGCGGCCCATGTCGCCTTCTTATTGTGGAAGACATCGTGGATGCCGAACACGAGCACCGCGGCAATGGCCATAAAGTAGATGAAGGCATTGCCGCGCGAATAGGAATGCACCTCTTCCGCGTGAACCAGGGTTGGTACGAGTGAAATGATCGTCGCAATGAAGGATACGATTAGTTTCATCTGTCATCCTCCTTTCCTCGTTCTTTTCGGTGTCGTTGGTTTTCCTCGGCAACGCAGGCAGTCGCAGGAATTCCGATAGCACGAACGTAGAGTGCGTGTACCGAGCACGACAGGCAGCCGTCGGCGCAGATCAATGTCCCCGGCACACTGACGATGGTGTCGGCCAATGCGCCTCAGGGGAGTTACGGCCGAGACCATGGCGTGGCCTCCGGTCACCATGCCGGTTCAGGGAAGCTGTCACACACATCGCGAGGACGTTTCTCTTCGAGGTGAGCCGCGACTAACTCGCCTCTTCGGACATCGGCAAATGGGTGCGCTGCAGCAGGCGGCTTTGTGTCGCGGCGGCAAGGAGGCGAGAGCGGGTATTGAGCCGAGTCAGTTGTCCTTCAAGTCTCTCCGAACGGCGTCGCAACCGGTCCCCGCTGGTCGAGGGCTGAAGGCCGAGTTCGTGCCTTCGGCCGGGAATGTGGTGAATGAGCAACCGGATCGTATGCATTCGCGCACGAATGCTGTCCATCCGGTGTTGAAGGTGATGGAGTCGGAGCGCCCTTCTCACCGCTTGCACGAAATCATTGCGGTCGATGGGCTTCCAAAGAATATCCGCCGCTCCTCGGCGAAGTCCTTCCGTCAAGACGCGCTGGTCCCCGCCGGTCGACAGCAGCACCGGGATACAGGGCCGGATCCCTTTCACCGCGTCGAGAAACGCCAAGCCGTTCAACTTCGGCATCCGACAATCGCTGATGACCGCGGCGTAGTGTGACTGCCGTACTCGTTCCAGTGCATGGAGCGGGTCATCGTCGGTTTCGACGGCCACGGCGCGTAGCCGGAAGGTGATCATCGCCGATAAGGCGTCGAGGAGGGCGGGATCGTCGTCGACAATGAGCAACCGCGGTGCGTGCATCCTTCTCTGCAGTTCGTCGTTGTCTTCAGGGGGTTCAATGAGGCAGGATACGGTTGACTGTGCGCGTCCGTCTGTCGCCTACGCGACACCTCTGGGGCCATTTTTCCTGTATAGTCCCCACTCCGCTGATCGCAGGCGAAAGGAAAGGAACCACTCGATGAAACACACGTGGATCAACAGCGACCAGACGCAGAATCGCCTGATCAAGAACCTCCCGCCCCACGAACAACAGCAGCTCCTGCAGTGGTGCAGCTCGATTGACCTCCCCGATAAACGTGTGTTGTGCGAGCAAGGCGAAGTCTTCTCGTGCGTCTACTTTCCTCATAACTCCGTCGTGTCGATGGTGGGCGTGCTGGAAGACGGTGCGATGGTCGAAGTCGCGACGATCGGGAACGAGGGATTTGTCGGAGTCCCTGTCTTGCTTGGCGTCGACAAAGCCGTGGCCCGCATTCTGGTGCAGGTGCCCGGTCGGGCAAGTCGCATGGGTATCGATGCGTTTCGAGAAGCGCTTGACCGTTGTCCGCGTCTCAATGCATTGGCTCACAACTATGCGCACGCGTTGCTTTCACAGGTCACCCGATCCGGTGGCTGCAACTCCCATCACTCCACAGAAGAGCGCTGTGCGCGGTGGTTGCTCATGACCGCCGATCGTGCGGGGTCCCGGGAGATTCCATACACGCAAGAATTTCTTGCGACGATCTTGAATGTGAGTCGCCCGCGAATGAACATTGCGATTGGCGTGCTTCAAAAGGCGGGATTGATCAAAGCCACGAAAGGCCACATCGAAATTGTGGATCGCCAGGGGCTGGAGGACGCCTCGTGTGAATGCTACCGAGCCATTCGCGAGGAATTCGATCGGTTCCTGCTCTAGCCGGCGTTCACCATTCCCCGCACAGTTCCGCGACCGGGGCGTGTGAGCTGAGAAAGCAGGCTGCCTAAGCTCTTTCCCTGTCATGGGCAACCACGTCAATTTTTCTCGCAGATCGCCTCGAACTATTTTATGATGACCGCGGCATCCTGACCCGGCCAAGGGTGAAGCGGGATCAGCGCGGAAGGGACTAGCATGGCGACCTATATCCTCGGCATCTCCGGCTACTATCACGACAGCGC
>NZ_CEFZSK010000037.1:0-221865 GCF_979581665.1 Nitrospira sp. Vd2
ATCCTGGCCAGCGTGGCTCGATTTTGTCAGCGCACTTCAGAGACAGGACACTAGTGGCGGCTTACCGGGAATTTGAACAACGGGTTCAGTTACTGAGTTCGACGAGGGGCGACAAGACGGAGATGGTGTTGGCCGCCGTTCGTCATTTGCCGGATCGGTTCAGAATGGTGGACGTCGAACGGCTCTGCCCTCACGTCACCAGGGACATGATTCGCGTTGTGCTCAATAAATTGAAGAAGCAGGGAGAAGTCTGGTCCGAAGGCGCAGGCGCTGCGGCAGTTTGGCGGAAACGTGGGAATAACCCATGAATGGTGGTAATGGAGGTGGTAATAACTCCGCGTGCGAGCGGCGCAGGGCTTTCTATGAACGCCACAAGTCCGTCGCGGTCGTGATGATCCTGCTCGTGTTCCTCGCCCCGATCGTCGGCGTGTTTGTCGATGGGGTACGCGGGGCGGTCCTTGGACTCGCGATTTCAGTTGCCGCGTATTACATTGCCCCGTATGCCACGCCTCAATAGACCCATTCGCCCGCACCGATGATACCGAGCTGAGGCGAGCGGCGACGAAGAGCTGCTTGCGGAAGCCCAGTGTCCGTACTACCCTCTCTACTGTATCGCTGCCTGACGTTCGTTCTGCTTTTCGCCCATCGCCGTACCACGGAGAGACGCCATGGAAGACTCATCGCTCGGGGATGTGTTTGATGCCCACGTGAGGCATGAGTTCGTGGACCACGACGTCGACGCGACGATGCGGACGATGACGGCGGAGCCGTACCTGATTCATCTCCCGACGCTTACCGGGGGAGACGGCGCCGCCGAGGTTCGCCGCTTCTACGAACAGTTCTTCGTGGGGAAATGGCCGGTCGATACGAACGTGACCCGCATCTCTCGAACCGTCGGCACCGATCAGGTGGTCGATGAGCTCATCCTCAGCTTCACGCACGATGTGCGTCTCGACTTCATGCTGCCCGGGATTGCTCCGACGGGAAAGCGTGTCGAACTGCCGACCGTCGTCGTGATGAAGTTCGAGCACGGCAAGATCGCACACGAGCATATCTACTGGGATCAAGGATCGCTGCTGGCTCAAGTTGGCCTGCTCGATCCACGGTCGCTCCCAGTGATCGGCATCGAGCAGGCCGCGGCGCTTCGCGCACATGCCGCGCATTAGCAAGACTTAGTATGGCACTGAGCGGGCGCTCACAGGCCCCGCCGGCTCACAATCAGGCCGACGCGCTCCTATGGCGAAGGGCTGCTCCATGTTGTCCTTACCGTTCAAGCCCTAAACGTTTTTGGCCTCTGCTCACAAACTCCCGGATGCCTACGGTAGGGAGACGATCGTCGCCTGGATCGCAAGGAGGTGTCTGATGCCGATGTACGAGTACAAGTGCCTCGACTGCGGCAAGGAATCGGAGGTGAGTCTTACCTTGAAGGATCACGAAACGGGCGCCGCCACCTGCCCGTCCTGCAAGAGTACGCGGATGGAGCAGTTGATCAGCGCGGTCACGGCGAAGACCAGCCGCAAGAGCTGAGGTCGAATCGTCAATCACGGATCACGGCCTTCCGCCGCGGTTGCGGAGACCCGGGCGACGTGCCAGCATTGGTCGGGAACGCGCTAGAACGCTCGGGAGGGGGCGGGCGGGGCTGGCTTGTCCGGTTGCTCGAAGATCAGGAGCTGTGGGCCGATCCTGATGCGGTCCTTGTGAAGCAACGGCTGCTCGTCGACCCGGGCGCCGTTCACGTAGGTGCCTTCCGCGCTGCCCAAATCTTCGACATAGTACGTCGAATTGATGTTCACGAGGCGGGCATGATACTCGGACACGTCTCGATCGGTGAGGATGAGATGATTGTCGAGCGCCCGCCCAATTGTAAATTCCATTTCCTCCAACGGTAGTTCTTCTTCACCGCTGCCCAACAGGACGACCCGCAGTTTCGCCTGTCCCATGATGGATCCTTGTTTCATGTTACGCACCGGCTCCAAGCATGCATGGCTCCTGCCTACTCGATTCCTTTGGTCAATGGCCGTGTGGACGTTTCGCAGGAAGTGTGCCGGGTGCATTGACGCAGGGCCGACCATTTAGAGAAGCGTTCGAACAGAAACGATCACCCGTCCACGGCGAAGGAACACATTCTGTCACTGGCACTCGAAAAATGTACCGGCGGTCCGTTTAGCCCGCACGGGGTCATTTTGCCTTGATGCACTCGATATCCAGCTTGATGAGCACGTCATCGCCGACGACGAGCCCGCCGTTGTCGAGCGTCTTGCTCCAATTGATGCCGAAATCCTTGCGATTGATTTTCCCTTCCGCGGTGAAGCCGGCGCGAAGATTGCCCCAGGGGTCCTTGCTCACGCCGTTGAAATTGCCGACGAGCGTGATCTCCTTCGTCACGCCGTGCAGCGTCAGGTCGCCAACAGCCGTGTAGTGATCCCCCGTCTTCTGATAGCTCTTCAGCTTGTACGTCATCGTCGGGTATTTCTCGACATCGAAGAAGTCCGGGCTCTTCAGATGCGTATCGCGCTTTTGGTGGTTGGTCGTGATACTCGCCGTCTTGATCGTGGCCTCGATGGTTTTCACCGTCTTGGCATCCGGGTCCATCTCGATGAATCCACTGTAGTCCATGAACTGTCCGCGCGTCTTCGAGACCACCATGTGATCGATGGAAAAGCCGATGGTCGAATGCTCCGGATCGACGTTGTAACGGGCCATTTCCGCCGTCGCGGTGTCGGCCCCGGCCCATACCGCGAAGACAATCGCCCACACTCCGTACGAAACTCGTCGCATGTCTTCCTCCTGTCTCGTGCCTCTTGTGGCTCTTGTGCTGCGAGCCGCATCGCCGCCACGTCGGCGCGCCAGAGTACTGACTTCCCCCGAGACGGTCAAGAGCCGGCACTTCATTTTCTTTTTCTCTCGACGCAGCCATCTCCGACTCGTCGGAGAGCGGTATAATGAGGCATCATGCGAGCCCTCGTGAAGACCGAGCGGGCGCCCGGCCTCGTCCTCCGGCAGATGGCCGAACCCCAGCCGGCCGAAGGTGAAGTGCTGATCCGGGTCAAAGCAACCTCCCTCTGCGGGACCGACGCCCACATTTATCGATGGGACGAATGGGCACACAGCCGCATTCACCCGCCACGGATCATCGGCCACGAACTCTGCGGCGAGGTGGTCGAACTCGGACCAGGTGTGACAATGGTCGCCGTCGGCGATTATGTTGCGGCCGAATCACACCTCACGTGCGGTGTCTGTTTTCAATGTCGGACCGGGCAGGCGCACGTCTGCAAGAACTACCGGATCTTGGGCATCGATGTGGACGGCTCCTACGCGGATTATCTCGTCTTGCCCGAGCGGGTGCTGTGGAAGACGGCCGCGGACATTCCTCCCCATCTTGCGTGTGTCCAAGAGCCCCTGGGCAACGCCGTCTACGCCGCGCTGGTCGAGGATGTCGCCGGACGGTCGGTCTTCATCAGTGGGTGTGGACCGACGGGGTTGTTTGCCGCAGGTGTGGCGAGAGTGGCGGGCGCCTCGGTGATTCTCGCGTCCGATGTCAGCGACTATCGGCTGGGGCTCGCCAAGCAGATGGGTGTCGATCACACACTGAACGTGCAGGCGGAATCAGCCGAGACAATCGAGAGCACCATCCGGGATATCACGGGTGGGGAGGGGGTCGACGCGGCCCTGGAGATGTCCGGCCATCCCGCGGCGCTTCACTTGGCATTCCGTTCGGTGAAGAACGGCGGCCGGGTGACCTTGTTCGGAATTCCCACCGGTCCCGTCTGCTTCGATCTGACCAATGAAATCATCTTCAAGGGCATCCGCGTCTATGGCGTCACCGGCCGACGGCTCTTCGATACCTGGTTCCGCTTGGCCGGACTCTTCAAGGCCGGCCTCGACATCCGCCCGGTCGTCACACATACGTTCCCGTTGGAGAAATTTGCCGACGCGTTCGCCCTCATCGAGAGCGGCCGGTGCGGGAAGGTCGTCCTCCGTCCGTAAGCGTCGGCCTCACTCCGATCTCCTCGCGCGGGGTTCGTGAAGAGCCGGCCGGCTCCCGCTGGCTGCGGAGCCTGACCTCATTTAGTCGACACGCCGGGCGCCTCAGGGCCGGTTGATACCGCTTTCACCTTCGCTTCTTTGTACTCACCGTCCGGAGTCCATCCTCCACCGAGCGCCCGATACAACTGGACGACCGAGACGAGATGAAGCCGATGGGAGGCGGTCAACGCCAATTCCGCATCGAATAGATTCCGCTGCGCGATCAACACGTCCACATAGCTCGCGAGCCCACCTTTGTACCGGAGATTGGCAAGTCGCAGGGCCGAGCGCAGGGCCTCGACCTGCGCTTGTTGGGCGTCCCGCTGCTCGCGGGCCGTCTTGACGGCGATCAGCGCGTCTTCCACCTCCCGAAAGGCCACGAGCACCTGCTGCTCGTACTGGGCGACCGCCTGTTGCGCCTGCGCTTCGACCGCTCGCTGCTGGAATCCCAACGCCTGGGCGTTCACGAGCGGCGCGGTAAAGCCAAACCCGGCCTCGAAAAACTGTCCGTCTTTCTTGCCCCCTCCCTTGACCAGTTGGTGCAGGATGGGGTTTGCATAGCCCATGATCGAGGTCAGACTGATCTTCGGGAAGCGATCGGCCTTCGCGGCGCCGACCCGCGCGGTCGCGGCGTGCAGGTCCTGCTCGGCCTGAACGATATCCGGCCGACGCTGCAGCAATTCAGACGGAAGCCCAGGGGGCACCTCCGGCGGCATGATTTGTTCCGTCAACGTGAGGCCGCGCGCGATCGTTTGCGGATTCCGGCCCAGCAGCACGCTCAGCTCATTTTCCTTCTGGATCATCTGACGCTCGAACTCGGCGGCTCGCGCGGCGGCGTTCGCCCGCTCGGCCTCGAACTGATCCGCATCGAGCTTCGTGATCGTGCCGTGCCGGAGCTGCGCTTGAGCGATCCGGACCGATTCTTCCCAGGACCTCAGCGTGCGGCGCGCGATATCAAGCTGCATATCGAACTGCAGGAGGTCGAAATAGGCCTGCGCGACGCTGCTCACCAGGTCGAGAATGATCGCGCGCCGGTTCTCTTCACGGGACAGCAGGTCGGACAAGCCGGCCTCCGTGGCTCGGCGAATCCGTCCCCAGACGTCAATTTCCCAGCTCAGATTGGCCGAGAGGTAGTACGCAAAGGGATTCGGGAAGCCCGGGAACGTAAAGACGGTCTGCCGGCCAAGGACCGGTGCGTTCGTCGAGGCGATGAAGCCCGGCGCAAAATCCATCTTGGAAACCATCAGGCGCGCCTGGAACTCTTCGACCGTGGCCATCACGCGCTTGAGATCCTTGTTCTCGACCATCGCCGTGCGGATGAGCTGCTGCAGTTGCTCGTCGCGCAGGAGCTGCCACCACGGCAGATTCGCGAGCGAGGTCATCTCCGTATCGCTCATGACGCGGAAGTTTTCGGGCACCGAGACGGCGGGCCGTTGATAGTCCGGCCCCATCGCGCACCCCGTCAACAGCAGCACCGTCAGGAGCAAGAACAACACTTTCTTCAACCTTGTTCGACGCCGAGCGTCGTGGCACGCGAACAGGATTAACGAACGTCCTTGCTGGAAATCGCCACGACCGGTTCTTGAGCTACTACACTCCATAATTATGGGTTCACCCTTATTCGGTGCGGAACCTCGTGACCTGCGAACAGGGTTAGCGAACGTCGGAGCCTTGAATCGCCATTGCCGGTTCATGAGCTACGATGCGCGACCTGAAGCGTTCGCTCACGCTGCGGACCAGGATGAAGAACAGCGGCACGAAGAAGATCGCCATAAACGTGGCCGCGAGCATGCCGCCGAGCACGCCCGTCCCGATGGACTGGCGGCTGGCGGCCCCCGCCCCCGTCGCAAACGCCAGAGGGCCGACGCCGAGGATGAACGCCATGGACGTCATGATGATCGGGCGAAACCGCAAGCGCGCGCCTTCGACGGCTGCGTCATGCAACGAGAGCCCGGCCTCGCGGCGGTGATTGGCGAACTCGACGATCAGGATCGCGTTCTTCGCCGCGAGACCGATCAAGGTCACCAGCCCGATTTGCAGATAAATGTCGTTGGTCATCCCGCGGACCCACACCGCCGCCAGCGCCCCGAACACTCCGAACGGGACGGCGAGGATGACCGCGAACGGCACGGTCCAGCTTTCGAACTGCGCCGCGAGCACCAAGAAGACCATCAGCAAGCCGAAAGCGAACGCATAGACCGACTGATGGCCCACCTTGCGCTCCTGGTAGGAGATGCCGCTCCACTCGAGCGCGTAGCCTTTCGGGACCAGCACCTCCTGCGCGATCGCCTCGAGCGCATCGAGGGCTTGCCCGGAACTGTAGCCGGGCGCGGAGGCGCCGAGGACCAGCGCCGTATTGAATCCATTAAAGTGGGTGACCGGATCGGGGCCGCTCGTGTATTCGGTGTCCACCACCGTGTTCAACGGAATCATCGCGGGCCCGTGACTGTTCACGGAATTGGCCCGGACGTACACGTTTGCGATATCTTCGGGCCGCATGCGGTATTGCGCCTCCGCCTCGGTCTGAACTCGGTACACGCGCCCGAACTTCACGAAGTCGTTCACATAATAGTTGCCGAAGTAGGCCTGCATGGTGTCGAAGATCTCCGAGATCGGGACACCCAGCGCCTTCGCCCGCTCCCGGTTCACGCGCGCATAGAGACGCGGCGCCGTCACCCGGAAGCCGGTTCCGATCCCGCCGATGGCCGGGTTCTGGCGGGCCTTCGCGATGAATTCCTGAGTGACGGCAGAGAACTTGCCAAAGTCTCCACCGCTCGGATCTTGAATCTGCGCAGAAAAGCCGCCCGTCGCGCCCAGACCGCGGATCGAGGGCGCGTTGAAGGCCAGGATCAAGGCTTCCGGGATCTTTGCGAACTCCCGATAGGCCGCTCCGATGATGCCCTGAACACGCTGCTCGGGCTTGGTGCGCTCGTCCCAGTGGCGAAGCGGCAGGAACATCGTGGCCGAATTCGACCCGCGTGTATTGAACACGAAGTTCATGCCCGACATCGCGTCGGTGGAATGGATCGCGGGATTGGCGAGGAAGTACTGCTCGAGCCTGGTGAGCACCGCGTCCGTCCGCTGCTTCGACGCGCCGTCCGGCAACTGCACGATCGAAATGAAATAGCCCTGGTCCTCGTCAGGCAAGAACCCCGGCGGGATCACCCGGAAGATCAGCGCGGTGATGCCGATCAGGATGACGAAGACGGCGAGCGCGATCACCGGTCGGTTTGTGACCGTCCCGACAGCGGACGTATACCGATGCTGCACGCCCGCGAACGCGCGATTGAACAGGCGCCAGAACCCGCCGGCCCGCTCCGGGTTATAGCCCGGTTTCAGGACCAGCGCCGCGAGCGCGGGGCTGAGCGTGAGCGCAACGAAGCCCGAGATCACCACGGAGATCGCGATCGTGATGGCGAATTGCTTGTACAGTTCGCCGGTAATGCCGGCGAGGAACCCGACCGGGACGAAGACCGCGCAGAGGACCAGGACGATCGCGATGACCGGTGCCGTCACCTCCGCCATGGCTCGCTTGGCGGCTTCCTTCGCCGAGCAACGTTCTTCCCGCATGTGCCGCTCGACGTTTTCCACGACTACGATCGCATCGTCCACGACGATGCCGATCGCCAGCACCATCCCGAACAACGTCAGCGTATTGATCGAAAACCCGAACGCCGCCATGGCCGCGAACGTGCCGATCAACGAAACCGGCACGGCAACCGCGGGAATCAGCGTCGCGCGCCACGTCTGCAGGAACAGGTAGACGACCAGGATCACCAAGATCAGCGCTTCACCCAACGTGATGACGACTTCCTTGATCGAGACCTCGATGAACCGGGTCGTATCGTATGGAATGTCGTAATGCATGCCGGGCGGAAACGATTTGGACAGCCGGTCGATCTCGCCGCGCACCCGCTTGACCGTATCGAGCGCGTTGGCGCCCGGCGCCAAAAACGTCAGCAAAAAGACGTTCGGCTTGCCGTTCCACCGACCTTCGAGAACATAGGATTGGGCTCCCAGTTCGATGCGCGCGACGTCCTTCAGGCGAATCATCGAGCCGTCCGGCATGGCGCGGACGATCATCTCCTCGAAATCTTTGACATCGGTCAATCGCCCGAGGGTGATCACCGGAATGGTCAACTCGGTCCCTTTCAACGCCGGTTCACGGCCGATCTGGCCGGCGGGAAAGTCCCGATTCTGCTCTCGGATGACGTTCGCGATATCAGTCGGGATCAGACTGAACTGCGCCATTCGGACCGGATCGAGAATGATCCGCATGGAATAGTTCTGCTGCCCAAAGACCTGCCCCTCCCCCACGCCGGGAATCCGCTTGAGGTTGTCGATCACGCGAAGAATGGCGTAGTTCGAGATGTAGACCGTGTCGTGCGTGGGATCGCTCGAGCTCAAGGCGATGACGCACAAGAGATCGGGAGAGAACTTCTTGATGCTGATCCCTTGCCGCACGACTTCGGGCGGCAACTGGGGCTCAGCGAGCGCCTCGCGGTTCTGCGTCTGGACTTGCGCGATGTCGACGTTCGTGCCGATCTCGAACGTCAGGCGCATACTGAGGTGGCCGTCGTTCGTGCTGGTGGAATCGTAGTACAGCAGATTGTCGATGCCGGGAAGCTGTACCTCGATGGGCCGGGCCACGGAATCGGCGACCACTTCGGCGCTCGCCCCGGGATAGTCGGCCTCAAGTTGCACGACCGGGGGCGTGATCTCCGGAAACTGCGCGATCGGCAATGCCTGTAACGCGACCAGGCCGACGACCACGATCACGATCGACAGAACCGACGCGAAGATAGGCCGGTCGATAAAGAATGCGGAACTCACTTCGGCGCCTCGCCGCTCGGCTGGGTCGGCTTCGCGGGGGATGCCGCTTCCGGTGTCGCTCCATTTGCCGACACCGGCACCGCTTTCACGGGCCCCCCTGGCGTCACTTTGTGGAAGCCGTCCACGATGACCTGTTCACCGGGTTTGAGCCCTTCTTCGATGATCCATTGGTTGCCCTCCCAGCTCGCGGCCTTGACCGACCGCATCTCGGCCTTCTCACCCTCGGCGACGACGAACACGATCGGCCCTTTCGGCCCCTGTTGGACGGCCCGTTGGGGCACCAGAATCACGTCGGTCTTGACCGTGCCCTTGAACCGGACGGTCACGAATTGGCCGGGCATAAGCACGCGATCGGGGTTCGGGAAGACCACGCGGGCCTGCCGCGACCCCGTCTCGGTCTTGAGCCCGACATCCGCGAAGTCGAGGACGCCTTCGTGCTCATAGATGGAGCCGTCGGCAAACTTGAGGACCCCCGTGAGCTCGTAAATCCCGGGATGCTGCACGCGTTTCGCGATGATGTCGCGGCGGCGCTTGAGCAGGAAACTCTCGGGGGCGCTCACGATGACATACATGGGATCGACTTGGTGAATGATCGTGAGTAGATCGGTCTGCGCCGAAATGAGCCGCCCCTCATAGAAGCGCGTCCGCTCGATGAGCCCGCTGATCGGCGCAACGATCAGTGTGTTGTCCAAGTCCCACTTGGCTCTGATGAGATCGGCCCGGAAGGTATCGAGCGCCGCCTTGGCGGCCAATTCCTCCGCGATGGCATCATCCACGTCTTTTTGGCTGACCGCTTGCTCGGCGAGCAACGGCTTGACGCGGGCCAAATTCTGTTGCGCCTGCACCAACCGCGCTTCGGCCTGCTCGATGCGGGCCTTCGTGCTCGCGACCGCCGCCTGGAACGGCACCGGGTCGATCTTGTACAGCTTGTCCCCTTTCTTGACGTCCCGCCCTTCCTGAAAGTACAGCTCTCTGAGAATCCCCGTCACTTGAGACCGAATCTCGACCGGGCGAGACGACTCCGTTTCACCGATGAACTCCGGCTCATCGGGCACGTCTTGGGTGCTCACCGTCATGACCCTGACTTCCGGCAACGGCGGAGCGGGCGATGAGGCCGTTTCCTTCTGACACGCCGCAACGAGCACGAGGAGCACGATCCCCGCGATCGAGCCCATGTATGCCGCCGGCTTCTTACTGAATGCCCGTCCTCGCTTCATCTTCTTCCAATCCCGGAGTCGTCCGTAAGCAGACGATGACACAGCTGCACGGAGAGATTCAATCGGGCGCCGCGTCGGATCACCGTACGGAGGCCGCGACGCCGTTGATGGTCTTGCCCGCTTCAGAGAGCGCTTGCGCAAGCGTGATCAACCCGCGCGGGCGGCAGCATCCGTTGTCTTGAAAGTCGATGTGGCCGCTCTCGAGGCCGGCGTACATCTCCCTGAAGAGCCGGGCGGTCGACTCCGAGCATCCCAGCCGAGTGAAGGTTGGAACGACGGCGTCGAGCGGCAGCACTTCGACCTGAACAGGACGATGAAACACATCGGCCGCCACACGTGCCACATCGGCCGGACTGTAGAGTGCCGGGCCGGACAACTCGAGCACGCGGTGCCCCTTCGGACGATCCAGCAAACATTCGGCAGCCAGCAGTCCGATGTCACGGGTCGCAATCATCGGAATCGCCCGATCGGCGGAGAGAAATGATGGCAGCACGCCGCGCGAGCGAGCCTCGTGTAACGCCGGCACCCAGTTTTCCATGAAGTAGGGCGCGCGGATGATCGTCACGTTGCGGGCCGCGCCTCGAAGCTGCGCTTCGGCGTCGTGCAGCACCTGAATCACGCCCGTTCCTTCGGCGTGGTGGGCTCCGATGGACGACAGAAACACGACGTGCCGAACCTCGCTGTCCCGGACGGCATTCGCGACGGCCGACACCAGGGCACGCCGGTCGGTAAGATAGTCGGGAGCCTCATAATGCGGCGGCACAAGGAGATAGGCTCCGTCCACATTCTTCAGTGCCTCGGTCAGCGCCGCCCGATCACTCAGGGAGGCGACAACGATCTCGGCGCCGTTCGCCTTCCACGGCAGGCCTTTCTCTTCCGATCGTACCAACACCGAGACCGACTGACGGCGGGACAGCAACGTCTCGGCGACCACCGATCCAGTATGGCCCGTCGCCCCTGCCACAACAAACATGGTTGTCCTCTCTGGTTCAGCTGTCAAAAAATCAATCCAGGATCGGTCGGCGCCGTCCCGGGTGCGGCGTTCATCGTTGCGCCGGGACCGTTTGGGCCGCGCTTGACAGCCGGCGGTCGAGGCGCAGCCTCGGCCTGGGGAGCGCCGTTCGGCCGGTTGCGCGGCTTGGATGAATCGGCCGTCGGCATCGAGCGCCTGAGTCGCTCGCCGCCGGCAGTCGGTTGGGGGCCTTCGATCGTCTTCTCGATGGCTGCGGCATTGGCGAGCGGGAGAAAGCCAGCCGCTCCTCCGATGAGAGCCACCGCAACGAGGGTGGCCCTGAGCAATCTACCGTTGAACATCATCGTGGTCCTCATGTCAGCCCACCGCCTTGAAGGCCTTCACATCGATGTCGGCGGCGACTCGTTGGCTCAGCCATCGGGTCAGCCACCCGTCGACCGACCACTTCCCCCCGCCGGTTGCCAGCAGGGCGAGCGCGATGCCGATGACCAGCAGGTGGTACTCGAAGCCTTCGCCGGTCTGTTTACCGAACCAGTTCATGAAGAATCCTTGCGGCCAGTGAACCATGGCAATGGCCCCCGCCATGATCATAATGTAGCTCACCGCGGTCACGCGGGTCAGGAAGCCGGCGATCAACGCCAGACTCCCGATCGACTCGCCGATGATTACCAGGAAAGCGATCAACCATGGGAGGTGCATGACGTTCGTAAAGTAGCCCATCGTGCCGCTGAAGCCATTGCCGCCGAACCACCCGAGCAGCTTTTGCGCGCCGTGCGCGAACATGACGACACCCGCGCTGACGCGTAAGATCAGTCCCGCCCAATTGTCGTCCGTCTTGACCAGATCGTACATATCGAACCTCCTCTTACTCGGCTCCATTCCTCACGACGTCATGAGGAACGACCGGGCCGTTTCCTCACTACATCCATGACGCCGCGTGTCGCGAGCCAATCCTTCATGAGCAAGCCGAGCACGAGCATCGGCCCCATGACGAGCAGCGCGTACCAGGTCCACCACATCGATGTATTCATGTTCGACCTCTTGAAAAGCTTCCACGATCACGATCGGTGTGTACAGCAAGGTCCATTCCAGGCTGCCTCGCGTCAATCGGGGGAAATTTTTTGAATGAAACACGGGCGTTCGGGCAGTGATCGCAGAAAGAGGGCCGAAGATGACGAAGCGGGCGGACGATGGATCGTCAGTGACGAAGGTGCTCGTCACTCCTGGGAAGGCCGCGGCTGGTCACACGTGGGGCCGAGAGATGCCGAGCTTCTTGATCTTGGAGTTGAGCGTCGTCCGCTTCATACCCAAGCGGGCGGCGGCCCCCGACGGCCCGCCGATGCGCCAGTTGCTCTCCTTTAACGCCAGGAGAATATGCTCGCGCTCCGCGTCTTCGAGGGTCCCTGCGCTGGTCGTTTCGGGGCGAACCGGTGCCGCGAGTTCGGCGACGGGGACGGCAAGCTCGGCTCCGGTGGAGAGGATCACGGAGCGCTCGATGAAATTTTCCAACTCGCGCACGTTACCCGGCCACGAGTAGCGGGACAGTGCGTCCATCGCGGACACGGGGATCATCGTGATCGTCTTTCCCATTCGGGCCGCATACCGCGCGGCAAAATGGCGGACGAGGATCGGGATGTCGCCGGGGCGGGCGCGCAGCGGGGGCAGCGTGATGGGAAACACGTTCAGGCGGTAGTAGAGATCGCTCCGGAATCGTTGCTCGCGGACCAACACGGCGAGGTCGCGGTTGGTCGCGCCGATCAGCCGGACGTTGACTGTAATCGTACGCGTGCTTCCCAGCCGCTCGAATTCCTGCTCCTGGAGCACGCGCAGCAACTTCGATTGCAGCTCCAGCGGGATGTCGCCCACCTCGTCCAAGAACAGCGTGCCGCGATCGGCGAGCTCGAACCGGCCGATCTTCTGAGCGATCGCGCCGGTAAAGGCGCCCTTTTCATGGCCGAACAACTCGCTTTCCAGCAGGCCGGTTGGAATGGCGGCGCAGTTGAGTTTGACGAACGTCCGATCGCGCCGCCCGCTCAGATGGTGAATGGCTCGCGCGATCAACTCTTTGCCGGTGCCGGTCTCGCCCAACACGAGCACGGTGGAATCCGTGGGCGCGACGATCTCGACCTGCTTCAACACGCTCTTGAGCGGCTGGCTCTCCCCGACGATGTTTTCGAAGTTGTTCTCGGTTCGGATCTCCTCTTCGAGATACAGCTTTTCTTTGGCCAGCTTGTCCTTCAGCGTCGCGATTTCCTGATAGGCCAGCGCATTTGCGACGGCAATGGCGAGTTGACGCGCCACGTGGTCGAGCAGATCGATCTCGTCGTGCGAGAAGGGGACCGCATCCACGCGGGACACGGTCAAGGCGCCCAACGGTCGTTCATGTGCGATCAGCGGGAGGCAAGCATGCGCGCGGACGCCGGCCGCGACCAACACCTGCGCAACCTGCGACGGCATGGTCTTGAGGTCGTCGGCTGAAAAGACAACCGGTTTGCGCGTACGAAAGGCAATCCCGCCCGGCGTGCCGTCGACGGGGGCTAACGTCCCCTCCTCGATCCATTCGCGCCCTATGCCGGTCCCGGCATACAACCGGAGGCGGTCGGATTCCGGGTCATAGAGGACCAGGCTTGCGCGATCGTGACGCACGGCCCGTTGCAACGGGTTCGCGACCACATCGAGCAAGCGCCGGAGATCGACGATCGAGACGGCGGCATTGTTGAGGTCGAGCAAAAGGCGCAACCGGTCCCGTTCTCGGCTCAATGCGTCGCGGTGCAGGATATTGTCAACGGCCACGGCGACCTGTTTGGCAACTTGGGAGAGAAATTCGAGATCGGTCGGGTGGTACGCCGCTCCTTTTTGGCTCCCGAATCCGAGCGCACCGAGCCGGCGAACGGCCGTCGTCAAGGGCACGATGCACACCGCCTTCGTCCCATCCTCCTGCATCAGCCGGGTGACGGCCGGCCACCGTGTTTCTTGGCCCACGTCTGGAATCAGCAGCGGCTGCTGATGTCGCCAGACCCAGCCATCGGGGCACTCGTCGACCGGCCATTCGTGCCCTCCGATCATCTCGCCGTCGACATTCGTTCGGATTGACTGTAAGCGCATCGTCTTACGGGTCTCGACATACAGCGAAAGGCCAACGATGTTGACATCGACGACATCCGGGAGCCGAGCGGCCAGCTCATCGAGCAACGCCGCGAATTCGACGTGCCGCGCAATCGCCTCCGCGACATCGAGCAAGGACCGATACCGGCGGGCGAGAGAGCCGTCTTGATCCGGCCTGTCGTCGTTCATGTCATATTCTCGTGCTCATGAGCATACGTGACCGCACGATCGAAAACCAACCGGCGCAGCCGAGCGGGACCTCGTTGAACGTGCCGTCCTCCTCGAACTACAATGGATTCGATTCCACCATTCTCCGTGGGATCAGCAGCCCATGGCCTACCGATCGTTTCACACCGCCGTCGAACAGCAACTCAAGGATATCCGCGCCGCCGGCTTGTATAAGACCGAACGGGAGCTTCTCGGCCCGCAAGGCGGGCGCATCGAGGTCCGGCAAGGCTCCGTTCTGAACCTATGCGCCAACAACTATCTCGGGCTGGCGAATCATCCGGCGATCCTGGAGGCGGCCATCGAAGGCCTGCGTCGGTATGGCTATGGGATGGCCTCCGTGCGGTTCATCTGTGGGACGCAGGACCTACACAAGCGATTGGAAGCGGCGATCACGTCGTTTCTCGGGACGGACGACACGATCCTTTATAGCTCGTGCTTCGACGCGAACACCGGCCTGTTCGAAACACTGCTCGACGAGCGTGACGCCGTGATCAGTGACGCCCTCAATCATGCGAGCCTGATCGACGGCATCCGTCTATGCAAGGCGAAGCGGTTCCGGTACGCTCATTCCGACATGGCGGAATTGGAAAGGGTGTTGACAGACGCCCAAGGTGCCCATCTGCGACTCATCGCCACCGATGGCGTCTTTTCGATGGACGGTGACCTCGCGAAGCTGGATCAAATCGTCGATCTCGCCGACCGCTACGACGCCTTGGTCGTCGTCGACGACAGCCATGCGACGGGGGTCTTGGGCCGATCGGGCCGGGGCACCCCTGATGAGTTGGGAGTGGCGGATCGCGTCGACCTCGTGACCAGCACATTGGGTAAAACGTTGGGAGGCGCGTCCGGCGGCTTCACGTCCGGGCGGCGGGCGATCATCGAGCTGCTGCGGCAACGCTCACGGCCATATCTCTTTTCCAATTCGCTCGCGCCCGTGATCGCCGCCGCCGCCCTGCGGGCGCTGCAGCTCGTGATCGAGGGCGATGCGCTGCGAGCGGTGCTCCGCGACCACGCGACCTATTTCCGCGCGGCCCTCAGCGATCTCGGCTTTCGTCTGGTACCCGGCCATCATCCGATCATTCCCGTCCTGCTCGGCGATGCCACGCTTGCCACACAAATGGCCGATCTCCTGCTGAAGGAAGGGGTCTACGTGATCGGGTTCAGTTATCCGGTCGTGCCAAAAGGGCAGGCTCGGATTCGCGTGCAAATGTCCGCGGCACAGACGCGCGCCCAGCTCGAGGAGGCGGTCGCGGCCTTTGCCAGGGTGGGTCGACAACTCGGCGTCATTCGCTGACGTACGATGAGAAAGGCTGGGCCGACTATGAGCCGCTGCCGAGGCAGTGGACCACCGCCTCGGCGATCGCCGATTCCTCATCGACTGCGACGACGAGCGCCGCCGGCGTGGCTGAATCGACACTGATCCGGGCGGTCTTTCCCGTCGGCACATTGACTGCTGTTCGATTGCGCGCCTCGTCCAGCCGCAGCCCGCACCACTCCATGCCGCCACAGATCCGGGCTCGAATGTCTGCCGCATGTTCTCCAATGCCGCCGCCGAAGACGACCGCATCCGCACCGTCAAGCACCGCCAGATAGGCGCCGATGTACTTGCGCACGCGATAGCAGAAGAGGGTGAGCGCCAGTGCCGCCGCCTCATCGCCCTGCGCCTCCGCGTCGAGGAGTGCGCGCACATCGTTCGAGCGGCCGGAGAGGCCCAATAAGCCGGACCGTTCATTGAGCCACTGCTCGACCGTTTGGGGTGACACGCGCTCTCGTTCGGCGAGATACGCCACGATGGCGGGGTCCAGATCGCCGGATCGCGTGCCCATCACCAACCCTTCGAGCGGCGTCATCCCCATCGACGTGTCGATGGATTGCCCGCCCGACACGGCCCCGGCGGAACAGCCATTTCCCAGTTGCAGGGTAATCAAGCGAAGAGCGGTGAGGGGTTGGCCAAGAGCCCGCGCGGCCGCTTCTGCGAGCGACTTGTGCGCGATGCCGTGAAAGCCATAGCGCCGAATCTGATGTCGGGCAGCGAGATCGCGCGGAATGGCGTAGGTGGCCGCGACCATCGGCATCGCGGCGTGAAATGCGGTATCGAACACGGCGATCATCGGCCGCGTCGCGCCGAGGGCGGCACGAGTGGCGCGAATCACGGTGAGGCTGGGCGGATTATGCAGAGGCGCCAGCATGGTGAGCGCGTCCAGCTCGGCGATCACGTCGCCGGTCAGCAGCGTGGGCTCACGAAATCGTTCACCGCCATGAACGACGCGATGCCCCACGGCCTGAACGGCCTGCGTATCGATATGGCGGAACAGCCACGCCACCGCGGCGCCATGATCGTGAATCGGCTCCTCAGGCGTTCGCCGTTCGTGGCCGATCATGGCCACCGCGGCGCTTTGGGATCCGATTCCGGTCACGGCGCCGGAGAGAAGAGTACTGAGTGCTGAGTGCTCGGCGTCGGACCGGGAGGTCGAGGAAGGCGGAGCCTCAAAGAGACGAAACTTCAGGGATGAGCTCCCGGCATTGAGAACGAGGATCCGCATTAGATAAAGAAGTGCTGAGTCCCGAGTGATGAGTGATGAGCGGAAGAGGACTCGGCAGGTTCTTGGCGCACTCTGCACTCATGACTCAGCACTCAGCACTTTATCATCTCCTCACTGTCGCACGGCTTGCGCTCGCTTCTGAAGATAGGCGTTGCGGACGGCGCCGTACAGATCGACCGTGGCTTCCTCCACCCCTTGGAACGTCTCCAGATTAATCGAGCGTTCGTTGACGATCTCTTCGGTGCGCGCGCCGAAGTTGGCAAAGAAGGCGGCATCTTGATCTGTGACCCACGCCGGCTGCCCCACACGGATCGTCGCAAATGCAAAATAGTTGATCGGATCAAGCATGATGTCCGCGACATAGCCAAGCGCATCACGCAACGTAAAGGGTGGGAGCAGCGGCAGGACGAGGTACGGGCCCGGCTTCACACCGTAAAAGCCGAGGGTCTGGCCAGTGTCTTCATCCGGCGTCTCGAGGCCGAACACTTCCTTTGCAAAGTCGAGCGTGCCCGCGATCCCGAACGCCGTGTTCACCACAAAGCGAGTCAGCTCGATGCCGGCGCCCTTAAACTTGCCTTGAAAGATGTTGTTCAAGAAACGCGGAACGAACCGCACGTTGTGAAAGAAGCGACTGAGCCCGCGCTCGATTTCATCCGGCATCACTTTGTCATACGCCGTCGCCACGGGCTTCAAGACATACCGGTCGATCTTTCGATTGAGATTGAACATCGCCACATTGAACGGCTCCCAGGGGTCGTACTCTTCGACTTCCTCGGCCCGCTCGCCGGGTTTCGCGAAGGGATCGTACAGCTCCTCTTCGAGCCCTCCGGCCTCCGGGGAGACGGCCGGCGGGGGGCCGGGCGCACCCGCTTCAACAGAGGGAACCTTCGGAAGTGGCTTGGATGGCTGCGCGGCCGGCCGCGCGGCCGCGGGGCTGACTTGAGCGGGTTCAGCCGGCCGTGGCCTGCTCTCACCTTCCGGGCGTGAGGCCGGTGTGACTGCCCGACCTTCCTCCGATTTACGATCCGCCAACTCCGCGCACCCTTGCGAGATGAGCATCGCCACAGCCAGTGCGATCGTCTTGAGCGCCCCGTGCCTCCGTCGCCGCACTCGTCCCTCCTGAGACAGTTCCCACTAAGCCAAATTGCCGCGGCACTGTAGCAGAAGCGGCGGACGCAGAAAAGCCCCGAACAGTGCTCAAGAAGAAGATTGTGTCCTAGGATTAGAATCCCAAAGCGTGCGGCATGCCATCGTCGCCTGTTGTTCGGAGAGCCGCCGCATGAGTTACTGTCCCTCTTTGGGAAGCGCGCCTTGAAGAGCCGTTCGGGAATTAAAGGCATAGTGAAGACCAACGTACGGCGGCTTGGACGGTCCATTCAGGCCCAAGGGCGCATTATCCCCCGTTACTCCCAAGCGTACCGATGACTGCAGGTACGAGCGCGGAGACCTTGATCTGATAGGTAGCCAGAAAGAGCTTATTAAGGGTCGCAAGGATACTAAAACAAAAGAACAGATAGAGAGCGACACCGGCAGTGCGCCGGGCTTCGCGCTTCACGACGGAGAGGCCGTCCATACCTCCTGCTCTCGAGCCGGCCGGAGACCTTCACTTATCGTCTCGCCAGGGAAGATAGGAAGATACTGTCAGGAGTGACAGGTGGTCACCCTCCCAGCGGCGACGCTCATGCTGCACCTCTTCGGTTGCTCTCCGTCGGCCCGGGTCCATCCGGCCCAAGCTGACGACCGACGGTGGCGTACGCGCCTCCCTCATCGGCTCCGTGACAACCTCCGAGTGCTGAAGGACGATCTTCGCTCAGCCTTGCGGTAACGGTTCGCAGTCGGAAAATGGCCACCACAGCCGAGGCCTCCCCTCAATGTTGGCGGACCAGGAAGGCGGCGGCATCGTCCGTCCATTCCAACTCGCTGTACAGAAGGCGGCGAATCAGGCTCAGGAAGGAGATTGTTGGGGTGGCTGAGGGGGAATGAGAAGATGGCCCGTTCTCGTTGACGCCGGATTGCAGGGAAGGTGGTAGCGGCGTCTTTGAAGCGACGACGCGTATCAATTCGGCGGAGACGTGCGTGCCGGCGGGAAGTCGCGCGACCGCGTGGATACCGCGATCTCGTAGTCGGTGTGAGGGATACGACCATGGCATGCCCGCTCTGATGAAGTTGTCCTGACTGTAGTCGTTCGGGAATAACAACACCGCATTCGAATCCAGATCGACGTTGTAGAGGTAGATATAGGCGTCGCGGGACGTCGTGACGGTCATGATCGCTTCATCGCCGTCGACATAATTGGATCGATTGAGGGAGAGGTGCACCCGAAAATTCCTGTCATGCTCGTCGCGTTCGGGTGCGATACACGTTCTGATTTGAGCCGTGTATCGGCACGCCGTACAGCCGACATCATCGGTCAACTCGCTGAAGATGACCTCTTCCTGGACTTGTCGGCCCTGATGGCTCGCGCGGAGCAATGTTTCTGTCAGGCTGTATTCACCGCGCAAGGATTGCTCCTGCTGAAAATCGAGAAACCGGTGGTCGAGCCGAACGCCCAAGACCTGCTCCATTGCTGTTCGCCGGGCATCCGCGATCGCCTGCGCTCGCGCTTGGTGTTTCGTGTCCTGCTCCCCGAACGGCACAGATGCGCGGGACTCCACCCACATACATCCCTCGGCCTCGGGTCCTTGCACCCGAGGAGCGGCCGGCGAGGCCTGCTCGTGTCCTCTTGTGTCCCTGGTTGCTTGCCGAACATCGTGAGGCTCGCTCGTGCACGAGCCTAGCGCCAACGTGAACAACATGAGTCGAGATGGCAGCGACCAATCACCCATACAATCGCTACTCGAACAGAACCAGACTCCCTTTCAGACTTTCCAGGTCGCCTAAGAGCTGCGGCGTCTGTTCGGTGTTGTATTGGCGTCGAGCCACTCGTTCGACCTGCGGCTTCAGATATTCAAATAGCTCGGGCACCTCGATCTTGCCATCGTGGTTCATGTCCGCTTCCCCACCAAGCCCCTTTAGCAGGAAATAGGTCATGAGACCATGGGCTTTGTCATCATAGCTGCTCGAAATCTGAGTACTGCCGCTCGCCGCAATCACGATGGTCTTGCCGGTTGCGATCACAGGGTTGGTGACTTCCGTCACAATCGGACGCATCGACTTCGCCATCAATGATCGTCCCCCGGCGCCGGAGAAGCACGAATCCAAGATCACGACGACTTCCTTGGCCGGCAGATCGGCGAGGTGCGCGTACAGGCGCCTCAGCGAATAGCCGGTGTTTTCGATGAAAGTCAGATCGCCATCATAGGGCAGCAAGAACGCATCACCCGTTTTGGCGTTGAAGGTGCCGTGCCCCGAGTAATAGATGAAGATGACGTCATCCTTTTCGACGCGATTGGCCAGCCAGGTTTCAAAGTATTTTTCCAAATCGCTTTTCGACGCGCGGTGATTAATCAGCAGTGCCACGTTTTCCGGCGGGTAGCCAAGCGTCTGCGACACATAGTCGGCAACGACGGCCGCGTCTCGCTCGGCAAATTCGGCCCGCGGCAGCGGATCCCTGTATGTCTCGACCCCGACGACAACCGCATGGGCCTTGTTTCGTATGTGGGTCGTCTTTCGGGGTGAATCGACATCGCTCACCTTCACAAGGTTCGATGGGCTACCGGCCACCGGCTGTGCGACGGGGACAGTTTTAGGAACGAGCGTCACGTGGAGCGTGTCTGGATCGACGCCATAGGCACGCTCGCTCACGAGGTCCACGCCCAGGCCGATGAGGCCATAGCCTAAGAACGCCAAATTGCCCCATACCCACCCGCCGAATTTCCGGAGCAGTTTGACGTCTTGTGGTTCATACCCGTCCTTTTCAATATGAATGGTCGGTTCTTTTCCCCGTCGAATGGGGAGGGTGACCGGCTGAACCGTTTCGTATGTTTGGCCGTTCACGAATGCCTTGGCACCAGGAGGACTTGTGGCAAGCGTCACGTCGACGGTACTGCCGGCCATAATCGTCGCACAGCCAGAAAGGAGCAGGATCACCAGGACAAGGGGAACGAACGTGAGGGTTCTCATGGCGAGCCTCACAATGGAAATCCGCGGTAGCCAGAGGCAGAACGGAGAAGGCCCTCTTCCTCCTCAGGATCCTGACGTCAGGAGAGGTGATGGCTCAGGTGGAGCCGCCGTTCGTTGATCACGTGTCCTGCGGAAGAGAACGTGCCTTCCGCCTCCCGACTCACTCCAACTGCTTCGAGCCGTTGATCAGCATAGATCACGGTCGTCCACCAGCCGGCAGAATACCTGCTTGCTGGGCGCCGTGAAAAAACCCCGCAGTTCAGTCCGGCCGAACGACGTCTTTCACGTTCCTATGGAATAGTTGTTATAGCGGCCTTCAGGTCACGGGCTCCTGTTTTGAAAGCCGTAACCCCGGCGCTCTTCACCCTGCTCGAACCCGTTGCGCAGCACCATAATCCATGTCACAAACCGTATGGTCGACACAGCGAACGCCCGGATGCCGATGGCGCGTCCCAGCCTGCTGTCGGGAGAAAAGGGGGCGTGGCACAGCGCAAGAATGGTGCATACCGTGGCAAGTACGCACATCTTGAAGACAGCTTCGGGGAAAGTCCAGGCAGCAAAAGGACGATGGGGATGACATAGAGAATGTCGCCGCCCCAGTCCCGAGCGGGGTCAGTAGATCAAGCGCGAAGACGCACAAGCCGAGGGTCGCCCCGAGAAACTCGATTCGCGGCACAGTGTCGAACCTATGAAACCACCCTTGGAACATCTCTTGAGGTTCAACGCTACGAGAAACGCCCCCCACCGCCATGGGGACTCCTTAGGCTGCGTCATCCTTATACATCGGCGAGCCGCGAAACAAATCTGTAAAAAGTGACAGCATGGGAGAATGCGATAGAGATCCGACATTCTCTCTTCGTCGGTCAGAAGGTCGTGTCATGCCGCTTCACCTTCCCGAGGATGGCGAAGGCATCCATCCTTCAACAGAAAGCGGATCACTGAAACGCGAGAGGTGTACCTCGGCATTCGACGGCGGACCACTTCCGGGAGAACAGTTACGAACACCGGCTCGTTATTCCACACGAAAACGCTTTTCGAAACTCTCATCCGAAATTCTGCCACAACGGTCCCTATAACGGTCTCTCTATTGACAGCTATAGGTGTGCGCTCGCATCGTGCATTGAACGATCGTTGTGTCGTACATCTCGGCATAGAGGCATTCGGTAAGTGATGGTTCGATACCGATTCCCCAGGCTGCCCGCGCGCAGGCAGGCGCTGGTGGGGCGGTTTCGGCAGCACCATGCATTGCTGGTCAGCCAGATGCTGGCTCACCTCGATTATTTGGAGGAAGCCATCGAGCGGCTCAGTGAGCCCGTTGGCGAGCCGCTGCGCTCTTTCGCGGCGATGCTGGCGCCTCTGGATGCGATCCCGGAGGTGAACCAGCGGACGATTGAAGGCATCGTGGCAGACATCGGCTTGGACCTGCGCCCCTTTCCGTCGGATCGGCATCTGGTGAGTTGGAGCGGCCTCTGCCCCGGCCATCATGAGAGCGCGGGGAAACGCAGGATCGGCACGCCCCGGAAGGGCAACCGGTGGCTGCGCTACCACGTTGGTCGAAGCGGCCATCGCGGCGGTTCGCGCCAAAGACAGTCGGCTCGCCGCCCGCTATCGGCGCATCATGCGTCACCGCGGACATAAGAAGGCAGTCGTGACCGTCGCCCAACACCATCCTCGTGATTGTCTATCACATGCTCAAGCACGGGAGCCCGTACTACGAACTCGGGGCCGCGTATCTCAATCAGCGCGAACGGGTACACGCCACGCGCCGCTATGTCAAACAACTGGAGCGTTTGGGCCACCGCGTGATCTTTGAGCCGGCGGTTTACCAACGGCGGCATTTTCGAAGTAGGTTCTCGTCAGCCCCCTGCTGCTTGTCTCTGATGAAGAAACGTGGCCCCGAGGCGCAGTGAAATGCCCACTACTCGCTGCTCCTTCGGTCGTCGTTCTCGCGTCCTCTATAGCGTTCATACACGCTGTGGCCGTGCGCCTGCTCATGTGCGTTGACGCCCGCTTTCTGCGTTAGCGGCCATTGCTCACTACAGTCATCACAGACGAAGACCCATTCCTCGTCGCGACTGTCTTGAAAAGCGGCCAAATTCCACTTGGTCATACATACCTCCGGGTGACTTGGCTTTGAGACCAAGGGGTGGTAATACGTGCAACGTTTGCCGCTTGCCAGTATAGGCTCAGCTCCTACCTTGACAATCCTAGTTTGTGCTACGGGAGAACGTTTAGGTGCCGTCGTCGCGGAGACACATACAGCAGGCAGGAACGCGATGAATAAACAGTTCCATCGAAGATCACCATGATCGCCGACGCGCTCGTCCGGAAAGGTCGCCGGGAGAAGGTGGGCGAAAGGGAACGCCCGCACCTTCCCCCGGCAGTCACGCGGCTTTCGCCTAAAAAGAGTTCCCAGATCGTTCGTCTTGGATGCTGATGATTCGCATCATCTCATCGGTCAACGATGTGCTGTTGGTACGATCCGGCGTGCTCATGGGTCTCTCTTGCAGTATGCCGAGCAACGTGACCACTTCGTCATTGACCCTCGCCTGATCTCCCTGACCGACGGCCGCACGCAGTTTGTCGAGCTGCGCCTGATACGCCGGTGTACCACTCTGCGCGACGATCACGACACTCGCGCGCTTCTGATCTTGTGCCGCCGCATTGCTCACCGCCATGCCGACGCACGCGGCGATTGTCAGAGCCGTCGCTGTCCCGATTGCCCACGCTTTCATAACGCCTCCAATTAGGTGATGTAGTAGGTGGAAGGGGAATCGTTTCTTGGTCCATGCGTGTCCCTACACTCAACAACGATGCCAGTGCGCCGCGCCAGCACCGATTGCCAACAGCAGGGGCGAAAGTCACCCGGATGGGTGAGCGCCTTTAACCCATACGGATTGTTTTGGGCTTTGTACGGATGAACGATCCATTCGCGACACGTATCAAGACCGATACGCCGTGTATCTTTTCGGTTGATGCGAAGGAGACATCAAGCTAGCAGGATAACAATTCCACGCTTCGCAGCATTTTGAGAGTTAGCTCGATGGCGAGTGAGGGTTGAGACGTTGCTAGCCCTCTAAACTTAGGTATGAACTACGAATTGCAGCGCCGTAGGCGGCTACGATAGCATTGGACACCTTCACAGCCTACGTGTTCACCTGTGACAACCTTCTGGCGTTCCGAAGTCACCATTCCAGTAGTCCTGACGTTCATCGCCGCGCTCGATCTCCTCACACCGGTTGGCATCGTGCTATGCGTGTTGTACGTTGTGCCCGTTTACCTTTCGAGTCGCTTGCCGTTCGCCCCGACTCGACAATCGCACTCGGTATACGGTGTGGCGGCCGTGAGTAGTGCTTTGACTCTCCTTGGGTTCATCGTCTCCCCGAACGGCGGTATCCAGTCGATCGCCGTGACCAACCGACTTATCGCACTTCTGCTGATCGCGTCGGCAGCCATCCTTGTCTTGAGACAAGTCCGGCTCTTTGCCGAGAACGTCGAACTTCGGGCACTCTTGCCCATCTGCTCGTACTGCAAAAGCATTCGTGACGAACGAGGCGGATGGCATAGAGTCGATGACTACCTGCACCGCCACACCGGCGTTCAGTTCACTCATGGTATGTGCCCGGACTGTCTCGAAGTGTACATGGAAGCCGTCCGCAAAGAATCGATCGTCCAATCAACTGCCGTCGTTCGGTAGAGATTGGAGTCCTTTGGCTTTGCAGCAGTTCGAAGAAGCGATGGTGGGGCGCGAGCTCAAGATGATCGCACTCAAGCCGGAACTTGATCAAGCAGCCACGAATTGGCGATTCTGAAGCCGACAGGTCCAAGGGCGCCGCCCAAGGCCTCGATTCAGTGATCTTCACGCCGCGACCGTCTCTCCATTTTCAATTCCCCTGAACACAAGGGATGCCGCGACCGCCGCACGGGCGTGCGCCGTCGGCATCGCTCCGCACGCTGCCCGTTACGGTCTAAGCGGCCTGAGGAAATAAAAAATGAAGGCCGTGAGACTGACAGGTCGTCCGGCTTTCCCGTGTGCCGTCGGCGAGCTCTAGAGTTATCACCGTCACACGCCCGTGCGAATCATAGGAATACCGCGGCCCTGATAGACCACCTCCTTCAGAAGTCTTCGTTCTCTATCATACGTATAGATATGTCACGCGCGGAAGTCGGCATCGCCGACGCCATGACGAGCATGAACAGAAGAACGACAAGCTTGATGAACTTCATCGTGAACGCCCTTTGCGCATGAGCCACTGGAGCACAAACAACAGCAAGACCGACCACGGGCCAAACCGCAACCGTGGGCTTTCACAGGTTGACATACCCTACAGCCTCGTCCCACATCAGTAATGCGAAACCAGCGTGATGTGTACTATCATGCCGGCTCCACCGAAGAAACATCCCGATGGTCAGCAGAGGAAGGTAGTGGGCGCCGCAACCAAACGGCCGGCGAAAAGCGCAGCGGGGTCAGCAGGCTCACGAGGTAGGTGGACAACGCTGAGCGCCGCCATAGCCAGCCCTTTGGCCGCGTCAGGGTGAGGCAGTTGGAGGGGCGTCATCGGTTGCTGAATGACCTTCTCATGAAGAGGGCGGAGGAATCGATGTCGAAGGCGGAGGAAGTGACGGGTGCGGACGCCAGCGCCGTGCGGAGGACAGCCCTTCCCGGCCGGCTGCTGATCGCAGTCGTCTTTCTGACGGCGATGGCGGCCTTTTTCTACTTTGATCTGAACAGGTACGTGTCGTTCGAGGCGATCAAGACGAATCGAGCGCGGCTTCTGGCATCTGCCGATGAACACTATGCGGCCGCGGTCGTCTCATTCATGGCCATCTATATCGTGCAGACTGCGTGTGCCCTGCCGGGTGCCACGATGTTGTCATTGATCGGCGGATTTTTGTTCGGCAGCCTCCTCGCCACTGTCTATATCAACGTCGGGGCGACGATCGGCGCGACACTCGCCTTTTTGGGCGCCCGTTACTTGTTCCACGATTGGGTGCAGCAGACGTTCGGGCATCGCCTGCATGGCTTTCAGGAGGGCTTCGCCAAAAACGCGTTTCACTATCTGCTGACCTTGCGCCTCATTCCCCTGTTTCCATTCTTCCTCGTCAATGTCTTGTCTGGTCTGACCCGGGTCCCCACCCGCACCTATGTCGCGGCGACGTCGCTTGGCATCATCCCCGGGAGTTTCGTCTATACCTTTGCCGGGGAGCAACTCGGCACGTTGACGTCGCCGGCCGAGATCGCATCGCCCCGCGTCCTAGTGGCACTGACCCTCTTGGGCGGGCTCGCGCTCGTTCCCCTCCTCTACCGAAAGATGAGAAGCGCGCACCCCGCCACGTAGCGGCGCAGCATCCTCCCGAGTCAGTACCATCCATCATGATCAGACTGATAGGATGAAGAAGCGATGCGACGACTGATGAAAATAATCATTGGAGCGGGGATGTTGGTCGGGCTGATCTATGTCTACTATACGGAAATCAAACCGACCGTGATCTTCGGCCTCCGGTCAGATTACGCCCATGCGATTCCGTTTCAACGGATCCCTGCCGGCCTCGACAGCCTGCGCGCCGAATCATGCGGCACCTGCCACAGAGAAATCTACGAAGAATGGAAGACGAGCATTCATTCTCAGGCGTATGAGGACCCGTTCTTCCACGCCTATTGGACGAAAGACAAGCATGTGTGGGTCTGTCTCAACTGTCATGCGCCGTTAGAGAATCAACAAGCGACGCTCATTCAAGAGATCCCGCGGGCTCGGGTGGAAAAAGCCACGGAGGTTCCGAATCCCGGATACGATCCTGAATATCAGAAGGAGGGTGTCACGTGCGCCGCGTGTCATGTGCGGGACGGCGTGATCCTCGGCCCGTTTGACGATTCCGCCGCACCCCATCCGACCGAATTCGATCCGAACTTCCGGACGCCGCAACTCTGCTACCGCTGCCACAATGTGGTCTCGGGTCCCGCGCAATTCTATAACGTCGGCCCCTGCGGGACCTATGCCGAATACGAGGGCAAGTTCTTTATGAAAGAGCGGGGCATGATCTGCCAGAGTTGCCATATGCCGGAAGTCCAGCGTCCGGTCGCGACGGATGGCCCCATTCGCCACGGGCGACGCCATCTGTGGCGAGGCGGACACGATCCCGAGATGGTGAAACGCGCGGTCGCCGTTCAGGTGACCGCCGAGCCAGCCACGCCGAGGCCGGGCGAGGACCTGCAGGTGACGGTAACGCTGATCAACGCCGGGGCGGGACATAAACTGCCGACCGGTGATCCGGATCGCCATTTCACCGTGGAATTTGAAGTGGTCGACGGCAATCACAAGATTGTGAAGCAGCAATCCGAGACGATGGGGCGCTGGATCATGTGGCAGCCCGCGATCATTGAACTGTATGACAACCGACTGCTGCCCCTGGCCAGCCGCGAATACCAGTTTGCCTATCGCTTGCCGGCCAGCGTGGACGGGCTCACGCTGCGCACCCGTGTGCGGTATCACATTCAGTCCGAACGCCAACATCAAATGCTGATCGACAAGTTCGGGTTGACGGCGAACGACCCATATCGGTTCACGGTCTATGAGCAGGAAGTCCCGTTAGCGGGGAATCTTGCGGCGCGCCTGGCCAACCAAGAACTGGATTCCCGGCTGGGATGCCAGGCGGCTCATAACGGCTGAGTTTCTCGCCGTCTTCCATTCATCCCAATTTCCTTTTGGTCGGCGTTCCTCCCCCCTCTATTTTCTACGCATTCTCCGTCCCTGGCCGTGTGAGCTTGCGGGCGGGTATGCTGAACGTATGAGTCGAACGCGGGGAGGCAAGGCCGGATGCCGCTTGGGCGCCTCGTTGCGAGATCGTTCTTGCGCGGGCGTGCTGGCTCTCCTGGTTTTCCTGGTTTTCCTGGCGGGGTGCAGCACCACCTATCATCCACAGATTCGCCCAAAGGAGAGCCGGCAGACGGTGCCGGCGATTGCCGAGTTGCATCCATTCGAAGCGGCGCCGGGGTTACGATCGGGCCACGAGCACTATGAGGTCGTCGCGGACGGTGTGCGTCCGGCAAAGCCCAGTGAATTGACGGAAGCCATTACCGAGGCCATCCGGAGTGATTTGGGCGAGAATCGCGTCTTCACCCAGGTGGTGGCATATCATGAGCATCCGGATCTCGTTCTCACAGGACAGATCGGACGATTCTATGAGCATTATCGGCCGCAGATTTGGACCTTGATTCCCTGGGCTTCGCAACTCGCATGGCTCTTTGGCGCGAACACGTACCAGACCGACGGCGCCGTGGATCTCACGCTCATTGCCCTCAGTCCTGACGGGCAGGTCTTGGGACGGTATCGTGGCAAGGAGACATTTGGGGAGACGTTGACCCCGAACAAAGAGAATGGTCCCGGGGTCCGGCTGAATCAGGCATTGACCGAGGCGGTTCATCAAATTCGGCAGCAATTGGTGGAAAACCAGTCGGCGCTCCTTCGAGCAGAGCGCACGCAAACTCCTTGACCGGCTTCGTCTCGACGGGTGCGCCGGCATCCTTCACCATCCACCATCACGATCCGACGTGTAACCGTGGCTTCACATAAGCCGCCGCTAATGGATGGCCCTCGGTAGCGAGCACACCTATGGGCGGCCAACCACTTGACGGGAAGACACCCGCGTAGGTCTACAGCATATCGACCGTTTCTCCTGCGGCCGCCGTACGGTATACGGCGCCACCCTACAGACGCTCCGCCGCCGGTTCTCTAGAATCTTCTCACTAGCGCCCGCCGCGGACGAAACGTGGATTGGAGGAGTCGCGATGCCATCACCGCTTCCGCAGTTCATCCCGCCTTCCGCGGACCAAGGGAACTTGCGAGGAAACTTGATTGATATCATCCAACGGCTCTCCTTCGCTCGAGATCTTCCATCCGTCACGGCGATCGTGAGCGAGTCGGCGAAGCGCGTGCTGGGATGCGACGGCGCGACGTTCGTGCTGCGAGATGGCGAACAGGTCTACTACGTGGATGAGCGCGCAATCTCGCCGTTGTGGAAAGGGCAGCGATTCTCGATCGACGCGTGTGTCTCCGGCTGGTGCATTCGCCATCGTGCGACGGTCGTCATCCCCGATGTCTATACCGACGGGCGCGTGCCGATCGACGCGTACCGGCCGACATTCGTGAAGAGTCTGCTGATGGTCCCGATCCGCAAGGCCGACCCCCTCGGTGCTGTCGGCGCGTATTGGCGCAACCTTCATACGGCGGAAGCCACCGAGATCGCGACCTTGCAAGCCTTGGCGGACACGGCCGCCATCGCACTGAGCAACGTCGAGTTGTTTCAGGAGCGGGTACACGTCGAGGAGCGGCTCCGCGAGAGCGAGCAACGATTCCGGGCCATCGCGGAAGGCAGCCCCGTCGGCAGTGCGATCGCGCATAAGACCGACGGCCGGATTCTCTACGTCAACGATCAGTTCAGCCGCATGCTGGGCGGGCCACAGGAGGATTTTCTCGGTCGGCCGAGCACGGACCTCTACGCCGACCCGCACGATCGCGGCAGACTCCTGTCGCTCTTGTCCCATACGTCGCTCTTGCAGGATGTGGAGTTGAAGCTGAAGCGCCTGGATGGCCGCCCCCTCTGGGTGTGCGCCTCGGTTCACGCCCTCGAGGTCGATCACGCCCCGTCACTCCTGTTCGCGTTTGTCGACATTGCCAGACGCAAACAAGCCGAAGAAGCGTTGCTGCAGAAGCAGCGGGAACTGCGCGGACTGGCCTTCGAGCTGAAGCGCGTCGAGGACAAGGAGCGCCGGCACCTCGCGGCGGCACTGCACGATCAACTGGCCCAAGTCCTCGCGTTGTGCCAGCTCAAACTCGCCAACGCCAAGCCGCAGAACACCCGACAGGTGTTGTCCGAGATTCGAGCCTATATCGATGAAGCGCTGCGCGCCACACGAGCGCTGATGAGCGATCTTCGGCCCCTTCTCTTAGGACAAGCCGGAGATCTATCGACCGCCGTCGCCTGGGTCGTGGGAAAACTGGAGCGGCATGGGCTGCGGGTGACCGTGCGAGAAGAGCCGACGAATGCCGCCCTCGACGACGAGACGCTCCGGCTGGCGTACGAATCGATTCACGAGCTGCTCTTCAATGTCTTGAAACACGCGGGAACCACACAGGCGTCTCTTTCCGTCTGCACGGCGGAGGAGTCGCTGGAGATTGTCGTGGAAGACCGAGGAAGGGGCTTCGACCCTGGCGAAGCCCGCATCTCTTCATCTCAGGGTGGCTTCGGCCTGTTCAGCTTGCGCGAACGACTTGCGGTCGTGAACGGGCAGTTAGACATCGAGTCCTCCGTCGGCACCGGGACGACGGCCAAGGTGGTTCTGCCACTCCAGAGGAGGGCCCCCTTCCCCCACACCCAAACGCGGGACCGATCAGCCGTGCGCCATGTCGCGTCGAACGGCGGACACAGACGGATTCGCGTGCTGCTCGCCGACGATCATCAGATGATGGTCGAGGGTCTGCGTCATGTCATTCGCAGCGAGTCCGATATGGAAGTGATTGGCGAGGCGGCGGACGGCACGATGGCGGTCGAGCTTGCTCGAACACTGGCTCCTGACGTGATCATCATGGACGTCAACATGCCGCGGCTCAATGGCATCGAGGCGACAAGGCTCATCAAGGATGAGAACCCGCGGGCTCGCGTGGTTGCGTTATCGTCTCATGTCGAGCCGAATATTGCCGCCGCGATGAAGGAGGCGGGCGCGTCCGCCTATCTCGCCAAGGCGGATGCGTGCAGGAGTCTCTGTGATACGATTCGCGGGGTGTACGGCTGCGCCGCCATCCACGCGTAATTGCTGGTCGAGGAGGCGCGATGGATTCGCGGAAGGACTACTATGCGGTCTTAGGAATTCGCCGGAACGAAGCCGGCGAAGGAATCCAGGCGGCCTATCGCCGGTTGGCGAAGGCCTACCACCCCGATCGAGCAGGCGATCAAGGAACGCAGAAGTTTCAAGAAATCCAGGAAGCGTATGAAGTCCTGTCGGACCCCACCACACGGAAGGACTATGATGAGCGGACCACGACGAGACGGTGGCGAGCGCCGGAAGACCCCGAACCGCTGGTACGAGGACGGGCGGTGCGCATGCCGGCGCCCGAACCCCTCGTGCGAGAGCCGTTATGGATTGATGGCTTTCCCTCGGCCGCAGCTTCGCTATGTCCGTTCTGCCGATCCCCGAGAGGCTCGCCCTGCCGATTCTGCCTGCTCTCGGTCCTCTGGGACCGCACAATGAAGGAGTGGCTGGCCCATGACCTTCTGATCCTCAGCCGACGCTGGTCATTGTCTCCAACCACCCGTCCTCCCCGTGCCCGTAGGACTTCCACTGACAGACGGCTGTCAGCGTAGTTCCTATACTCATCCTTCTGCCGGCACGCCTCCCTGGTTTGGAGGTCCCATGCCCCGCGCATCCTGCTCGTCGATGACGATGTGGTCCTGCTCGATGCGCTCTCCAACACGGTGAAGGCCCGTCTTGGAGGGATCGTGGACACCTGCCCGGCGGCCGACCTCGCGGTCGACCGGACGAGCACGATCGATTACGACGCGATCGTCAGTGACATCAAGATGCCCGGCATGGATGGGCTCGCACTGATGCAGCAGGTGCTGCACCGGCGGCCCGGCACGCCGACCCTGCTGATCACGGGTCACGGCGATCGCGACCTCAATATCAAGGCCTTGGCTGCCGGCGCCTATGCCTTCATCCCGAAACCCATTGATCGCGATTTTTTCTTGGCCTGGCTCAAACGCGCCATTGAATTGCGGCACCTCACCCGTACCATCGAAGCCCAGAATCAACATCTCGAACAAACGGTTCGCGAGCGCACCGAGGCGCTGGAAGAACGGCACCGGGAGCTTCAGGCGGTCTTGGAGCGCGAGCGCAAGCTCATGGCGGCCGGGCTCGCCTTGGCGGAATCGATCGATCTCGACAAGACGTTGGCGCGGCTGGCCGATCTCATGGTGCCGGAACACGCCGACTGGTGCTTGATCGATCTGATTCAGGAGCGCGGTAGCATCTGTAAGCGAGTGGCCGTGCGCACGAGTCGACCGGACAAGGAACCGTACGCCGTCGAATTTCAGCAGAACTATGCGCCCGATCTCGCCCGGCCGCATCCCATGCTCTGGGCCGCGAGGACTGGGCAGACCGACTATGATCTGGATCTGGGGGACGACTGGATTGAACCGCGGGCCCGCGACGCGCGACACGCCTTCCTGCTGGCTCAGATGGAGGCGACCGCCCTGATCATCGTGCCGCTCCACATGCAAGGTCGCGTGGCCGGGACATTCTCGCTCGTTGCGTCCCGGTGGTCGGGACGCCGGTATACCGGGGAGGACGTGCGCTTCGCCGAGGAGATCGGCCGTCGCGCGTCGATCGCGCTGGAAAACGCCGCTCTGCATCAGCGACTCCGGCTCGAACTCGAGGAGCGCGAGCGGACCGACGAGGCGCTGCGGCGGCGGACCGAAGAGCTCGAGGCTACGATCCGAGCGGTTCCCGTCCCTCTCTGGATCGCGCATGACGAGGAGTGCCGGGTGGTGACGGGGAATCCCGCTGCCGATACGTTGCTCCATATGCCGGAGTCCAGCAACGTCTCTCAGCAGCCGGGCCCTGAACAGCACGTGAAGGTCGTGCATCGACGCGACGGCCGGGAGCTGCGTCCCGACGAGCTTCCGCTCCAGCGTGCCATCGCGACGAAGAACGCCGTGCATGTGTCCGAAATGGAGATCGTGCTGCCGGATGGACAGATCAAGGTCGTCTGCGGGAGCGCCGTGCCCCTCTTCCATCCCGATGGCCGGGGCCGTGGCGCCATCGCGGCGCTGCTCGACGTCACCGACCGCAGCCTGGGCGAGGCGAACATCCAGCGCGAGCGCGAACGGCTGACGCTCGCGCTGCATGCCGGCCCAGATGGGCGTGTACGAGAGCGATCTCGTGCGAGACATCCGGTGGTGGTCGCCGGAGCTGTACGCGATCTTTGGCGTGACGCCCGAGACATTCACCCCCACACGGAACTCGGTGCTGGCGCGCGTCCATCCGGAGGATCGCGAGGGCTTGGTCCGGCGCTTTCAAGAGGCGCTGGCGACTCGGCAGGCCTATGTCCACGACTTCCGAATCCTCAGAAGCGATGGAGCCGTGCGGTGGATCTGAAGCCGAGGCGAGGTCGTGTACGACGAGAGCGGCCGGCCGGTGCGGCACTTCGGTGTCGCCATGGACATTACCGACCGTAAACGCATTGAACAGGCGCTCCGCGAGAGCGACGAGCGGCTGGGGCAAATCGCGTCGGCTTCGGACTACGTCCTGTGGATGGTTGAGATGAACCCCGAGCGGGTGATCTATGTCAGTCCCGCATTCGAAACCCTCTGGCGGCGATCAGCAGCGGATCTCTACGCCGACGCCCGGGTGTGGACCGAAGCCATCCATGCCGAGGATCGGCCACGGGTGATTGCCACCTACGAGCGCTGGCTTGGGACCCTCGAAGCGGAATCTTTCGAGATCGAATACCGGATCGTGCGTGCGGATGGCTCGATCCGCTGGATCTTGGACCGGGGGAAGGTGGTCGGGCACGGCACCGGGCGCGTAGACCGATTAGTCGGCGTGGCGCAGGACATCACGAAGCGCAGGTTGGCCGAAGAAATGTGGCGAAAGACCGACACCATGCTGCAACGCGCACAACGGGCAGGACGGGCTGGGGTGTGGGAGATCGATGTCGTGACCGGCCGGCTCACGTGGTCCGAGGCCTACTACGATCTCTTTGGTTTGCCGCGCACGAGTGAGCCGTCCGTCGACGCCTGGCTCGGCTGCATTCATCCGGAGGACCGCGCCCGGATCGCCACGGAGTTCTACCGTGCGATGGCGGAAGAGTGCGATCAAAACATGGAGTTCCGGATTCTCCTGCCCGATGGCCGTATGCGGTGGGTGCATCGGCAGGGCCAAGTGGAGCGGGACAGCAATGGCCGCGCCCTCCGCGTCAGCGGCGTGACCTTCGACATCACGGAGCGGCGAGAAGTGGAGGAAGCTCTTGAATTCGTCACGCGTTTCCCGGCCGAGAATCCCGCGCTCGTCATGCGCCTGAACGAGGGGCGTGTCGTGAGTTTCGCCAATCCGGCCGCCGAACGGTTGCTGGCTCTTTGGGTCCGGCGGCTCGGGGACGACGCGCCGAGTGAAATGGTCGATGTGGCGCGCACGGCACTGAGCGAGGGCGCGAAGCGGAATATCGACCTCTCGTTCGACGACCGGACGTACAGCGTGACGTTCGCGCCGGTGCGTACCGCCAATTACGTCAATCTCTACTTCAGCGACATCACCGATCGGAAGCACCTCGAGCGGGAGCGGGAGGACCTCCTTCGGAAATTGACGCGGTCGCAGGAAGAGCTGCTGTCGAAAGTCGCCGATCTCGAACTCTTCCATGATATTGCCGTGGAACGAGAGCTGAAGATGATGGAGCTCGAGAGAGAGGTGCACCGGCTCAAGGCCATGCTGGCGAATTCGTGACGGTGCAGCGGCTCACGCCGCCCGCTTGGCGGCGACGGCCGCTTCGACGCTGAGCCGCCCAGCTCCGTAGACCCAGACGTACAGCAGCCCACCGAGGATCGCCAGGTTCTTCATGAGATGGAATTGTTGATCCTGAATGGCCGCATCGATCACGAAACTCATTGACGTCAGACGAAAGGTGATGGTGGCCGCTACGAGAACGACCATTAAGGCCGACGCGCACCCACTGACCCACGACCAAAAGCACCGCCCCTCCAATTTCCGCAAGAATACCGACGGCGACGATGACGCCCGTACCTCCGGTCAGTCCCATCGCCGCGGCGTACTTCTGCGCGGCGTCCGGGTTCATCAGATTCTTGACGGCGGACACGACGAAGATCAGCGCCAACAACATGCGCCCCAGCAGGGCGAGAGCCCCCTGCAGCTCGGGCGTCACCCCGACGTTCCGGTCTGGCGCCGTCTCCTCATCGCGTCCCCACGGCCCAGCGCCATACGCCCACACATACAGTAAGGCTCCGGTCATCGCCGTGTTTTTCAAGAAATGGGTGAGCTGATTCGGATCACCGACACGCGCATGGAAGATCGCCGTGACGATGATCATGAACGCGACCAGCATGATCGCGGCTTCGCGCGTCATAAAGCCAAGCGCCAGCGCCACCCCTCCTCCAATCTCAATCAAGCTCGCGCACAGATAAAGAATCATGGTGGCCACAGTCAGGCCGTAGGCCGTCATGTAGGCCATCGTGCCTTCGGGGTTGAGAATCTTGTGGATACCCGCCCAGACGAAGATGGCGGCGAGCAGGAGACGTGCGGCCGCACTCACGGGTCCTTCGTACAGGCCCACGATGCCTCCTGCGCTCCGCGCGCCTCGACGGTTACGGTTACGACTCCGTCTTCCAGAGATCGATGACGTGGCCCTCCTCGTTCAATTCCACCGTCACGCGCGTGCCTTCCTCGATCGGCTTGGTCTTCACTTCCATGCGCTCGAGTGGAAAGACTCGTTCCCCTTCCGGGGTCCACAATTTGATCTCTTGCTTGGTCTTGCCGGCATAGATCAGCTTGCCGGTCACCAAGCGGTGCGCGCCCTGCTTGTGCTTCGCCGTCCCATGGTGATCGATGACGAGATTGTCCTCATTGAGCCAGAGCGTCACCTGATCGCCGACAGCCGCGTCCTTGGGCGCCGTTTTCGCGCTGATCGTATAGTGTCCCACCGGGGTCTTGACGTACACGAGCCCCGACTGGATCTTGTCGACCACGCCGGTCACTGTCAGGTGATTCCCTGGCTTCATCTGGGGCTGATCGCCGATCTCCAAATCGACGTTGAACCGATGCACGTCGATGACGCGGCCCGCTTCGTTGAGCTCCACCGTCACGGGCGTCCCCTCTTCCAGGACCGAGAGCTTGGATCGGCCGCGTTCGACGGGGAGACTCACCTCACCTTCCGGGGTTTGGACCTTGATCTCCTTGTGATCGGCCGCGGTATAGGTGAGATTGCCCGTGATGTAGCGATGGCTCGGATGACTCTCCCCCTTCCGATGGACGTCGATGACCGCATTGTTCTCATTGACCCACATCTCGACTTGCTCGCCTGGCTTCAATCCCTCCAGACCGCTGGTCGCCGAGAACGTCATCGATCCCCACGCGGTCTTCACGAACGCGACGCCCGATTGCACCTTGGTCACTTCTCCTGAGATTTTCATGTGGGTGCCGGTCGGGGAATGTCCTTGGTCCGCCCAGACGGGGGCTCCGACGGCAAAGCACAGGACCGCGACACTGATCATGATCACACGCATGTTTCCCTCCTGGTGTTCTTGAGCGCGGTCTTTATCTTGCCCGGTTCCGCGTAGAAACGTAATCGGGACTCTGCGCAGCGGGGCGTAGGCCGAGTGCCGCGGCCATGCGCCTCGTGCGACCTACACCGGTTCCTGATTCTCGCCACCGCTCGCGCGCCTCACCCGATCTTGTAGAGTTCGAGGGAATGAGAGAGGGAGGACACGAGTGATGGCGACAGTCTATGAACGGCGACAAGACGTGACAAACAGGTTCTGCCGGAGATGCGCTGGAGGATCGTGCAGCGTTCTGACGACGGTCACAAGGGCGGCGGGCCATGGCAACGTGAGCTCTTCGGTTGGGGCGGCCAAACGCCCAGCGAACGCCTGAGCCCGAGCACCCGAAAGGAACTACGAAGAATGAGGCAAGGCGGCGCGGCAACACGCCGCCACGCCGCCCATTTGGCCGTTACGCGTCTTCGCGGTCGGGATTGTCCAGACGGAAGAAATTGCTGAGCGAGCCGTCGGTCTTGTGCTCTTGATACACGAAAATCAAACCCCGTTCATCAAACGGCTCGAACCATTCGTCCCAACTGATTTCCTTCAGGTCCTGGCCTCCGTAACCGGGAAAATTCAACCGCAGCACGCCCGGCCGGTGTTCGTGCTCGGTTCCTGGAACGGTCGCCGGTACGGCGCCCCGCTCTTCGGCCCACTGCATGATGACGTCATGGTTTTGCGTCGCGAGGGATTGTCCGGGCCGGTCTTCATGGTCGTCCACCGTATCGATCCATTTCGAATAGCGAACAGCCTTCGACGCGCTGTGAGACGCTGGCCGTGCCTTGCGCCTTTGAGTCTTGGTGTGCCGCGGCGTTGAGGCCTGTTTGACCGGTGCGTGTGCTCCGCCGCGCGACGCGCGCGTTCCCGCATTCGCGTGCGAGAGGACATCCTGGAGTTTCGTGAGTGCCTCCTGTGCCTTCTGTAAGTAGGCAATCGTCTGGTTGATGGTCCGCTCCGTCTTCGCGCTCCCTTGCGTCTTTGGTGTCGACGTCGGCCGGTGCGTCCTCGAACGATTCCCTCGGTGCGTTTTCGTCTTCATGGCCATGGCTACCCTCCTTGCCTTATCTCAGCCTCTACACGTCGCGAGCGATGGCCGACTATCGGGGCAGGGCGAAATGCCTTGTCAGGGTAACAACAGTAGAAAAGAGCTTGGCCGGAGACCATCGTAGGTTGCAGTCCGATTTCGCTCGCAAAGACGTGACGGTATGAGTGTGCTCGCTGTCGGCACAGAACAAAAGGGAGGCATCATGCACTTTGGAGTGGTTGGCTTGTTGGTGGTGGTCGTTCTTTTTAGCTTCACGGCAGCTCATGCCGACACGATCACGATCAACCCATCGTCGGTCGGTGGTCCCAATAAGACGTTTTCCGTCTCCTCAATGGACCTCTCGTACTCTTCGATCGTCAACCAATCGCTGAGTGACGGCTCGTTCACCGAAAGCGGCACGGCGATCATCACGCAGCTAAATGGGGCGAATGGCGCGCTGAAAGGCACCGGACTGAACAATAACTACGTGCTCTCCGCCGCGTTCTCGGCGACCGGGTTCGCGCAACCCGTCGGACCCGGCACATTTCAGGCGACGTTTCAGAGCTTCGATGTACGACTGTATGCCAATGCGACAACGCTGATCGGGCAGTCGACCGGCCTCCTTCCGAATACGAATAGCGCGACGATTACCTTTGACAGCGCGACACACGCAACCGGGACATTCGATGTCGCCTTTGGCTTCACGCCGGTCGGGAGCTTTTTCCGGTCCCGTATTAGCAATACGATCTTCGCCGGCTCGGGCGCGCTCACGAGCATCCACACCGGGACAGGGGAGTTGACGTTCCAGACGGCGACCGGCGTCTCGCAAGGGCTCCTCATCACCGGAGATTCGAGTGTGGGTTCGGTGGGTGGAGCGGTGATCGTGAATCCTGAACCGTCGAGCGTGCTGCTGTTCGGGTCAGGCCTGGCTGGCTTCGCCGCCGTCCGCGCCAGGCGACGCAAAGGGTGATTGACCCTTCTTCGCTATTACTAGCCAGATGAATCTTCGGAGCGGAATTACCCCGCGTGTTTAGGTAGATCGGGCCCGCGGCGAGGGTGCCGGCTCTTTTTCTACTCACCTCTCCAGCCACACCCGACGGTTACAACGTCCCCGGCGGCGGAAGAGACGTCAACCCCCGCAGATGCGAGTTCAACCGGGCCTGGTCCTGTTGTGAGGCGAGCAGAAACTCGACACCGAATCGAAAATCCGCCGTCCAGCGCACGGCTCCTAACTCGATGAGCACGGGATCGTCGCCTGTCAGGTGAAGGTTGAGCCGCAACTGGGCACCGGCCGGGACGGACGCATAGCCGCCGATCGCGCAGCCGTGCGGCGAGAGATTGTAGACCTGGCCGCTGCCCACCACTCGATCGCCCACATAGGAGACGGGACAACTCGTTGCGATCCGCGCCGCTGTGCGCCGTTCCATCCACCTTTCCTCTCTGCACGATAGCTACTTCACCGGTGAACGCAACAGGCAGGCCATGCCCTAAGTACATTTTAATCGTAGGCCTTCGCGTAGCGTTGCGTTCAAAAATGTTCAACCGGCGACTATTCCCTTGTGGTCGGACGCCAGGAACCCTTGGGGTAGTTTGGCCAGAAACGAGTGGAAAGCACCTGATCGGGCGGACGCTGTGGCCTCCGTTCACACGGACGCCACAGCCGCTGACATTAGGTCTTGAGGACGAGCGGGGCAAACGTGGGATGGGCCGCCATCGTCCGATAAAGCCCGTCGACCATCGTATCTGGCGTGATCTCTCTGCCGACAATCCGAGCATATTCCTCTTGAACGAGCGCAAAGAACTGCGGCTGCAACTCGGCCGGCACACCGAGCAGCGACGCGAGCGAGACGAGATGCTCACCAGAGCCTTGGACCATCTCCTGGGTCAGACTTTCGAAATTGATGCCGGCGAACACGTTGACCTTCTCGTTCTGGACGATCACTCCATCGTTGGTGCAACCCGATGTCCCGCTCGAAATGGCGAAGGTCTGCATGCCGGTTCCATTCGTCGTGGCTATCAAGGCCTGCTGGACAATGTGCTTCTTCGCCGCCGAGTCGGCCCAGAGCATCGCTCCGAGACCACAGCCGGGCCCGGTCTCCATCGTTCCTGCCGCCCACGCACTGCCGAACGGCGCACACAGCAGCACAGTCGCTACTAGGACGCTCTTCCTCATGTGTCCCTCCTTGCTGGCCCCTCAGGGCACAATTTCTTCCCGAGAATTACGAGCAGTGTAGACAGCGGCGGACCGCTGGGCCTATCGGGCCGCGGGGCCGATGCGCTGTACGCGCGCTCTGAGATTACGCGTAGGCAGACAGGCCTTCAACTTCGCGATCGATGAAGCGATAACAGGGAGGAGCGGCGTACCGGCATCGCTATCCCGCGATCCAGCCGTAGAAGCGCCGACTGGGATCGGGGCCTTCATCGAGATACCCCATCTTGATACGGCTCAGATAATCAGCGGGAACGTCACGCCGAACGGCGCCGACATCGACTCCGAACAGTCGCGCGGCGTTGAGCCCGAAGATCTGCTCTTTCACCGCACGAGTCACCGGCTGATATCCGTTCTGCTCGACGAGGCGTTCGGGAATCTGAAACCGCCGGAAGGCTTCGATCTGCCATTGCGGCGTGCCGTACCAAATCGAATCGGTCCCCCACAGCACGTGGTCGGAGCCGAACGCGGCGATCAGTTCGCCGAGTAAATGGGCGCAGATCTCCGGATGCGTGATCACCAACTGACCGAACGTCGAGCCCAGTTCCATGTAGATGTTCCCAAGCTCCGGATGGTCCCGCTTCAGACGACAGAATTCCGTTGACCACGGAATCTCCCCCGTTCGCCGGTACGTCTCCTCGATCGCCGCCGCGGTGCGGAAGCCCGAATGGTAGACGAGAAAATCGATGTCGGGAAAATCTTTGGCGGCTTGAATGAGGTCGCGCGGATGGTTGTACTCTTCTACCGGTCCAAGCGGCAATCCTTTGTGGACGCAGAGCCGTCTGACGCCGAGCGCCCGGGCCTTCTCCAGCATGGGATAGGCAATCCGCTCATCATCCATCCACCATCCGTGATCGACGCCGCGAGGCGGCGAGCCGGTGTAACACTTCCAGGCGTCAACTTTCAGCGTCTCGGCCTGAAACGCCATGAATTCCAAATCGGCCGCTCCCAACTGAGGCGTGACCAGCCCGTGCGCGAGCATGCGTTGCGATGCCGTCACGCGGTTCAACTCGTCCCGGATATGCGTCATCTCGCGAGGCGGAACAACGGCTTGCTGAGGATACGGACCCGGTGGCGTGCTGATGAGCGCGATCGTCGTTTCGCTATCCAGAAAGACTTCCTTCACGAAATTCTCCCATGACAAGTCGTCTCGCGTGCCGCGATCGTGCTGAAGCGCCGGATTGAGACCGGCCTCCCGTGCACGGCGGCGCAAGGCGAGCAGCGCGTCGGCTGTCACTGCCCCTTTGCGCGTCGCTTCTTCACGGCCGGGGTCATAGCCGGCTCCGACATAATGGGTCTGGACATCGAAAATAAAGAACGGATCGCCCTGACGTTCGCGAAACGCGGCGGCCTCAGCAAGCTCAATGGGCAAGACATCGAAGAACCGGCCGAACACCGTGTTCATCGCCAGCAATGAGGCGGCGACCGCGCCTGTCGTTCGAAGAAATTCACGCCGGCCCATCCCGAGCTGCCGTCGCGTCGTGTCGATCAACTCGCCGGCGAGGTGCTCAGAGTGCGATTGTGCGGCGGTCTGTGCGGGAGGCACGAATTCTTCATTGGAGACGATTTGAGTGGGCAGGCCGCCCGGCCAGCATCCGCCCTGACGAAACCTTCGTGGGTGACGATTCGGAGCCATGGGACAAGGATGGAACGAGGCGATTCTTGAAGAACGGCATGTGGCGTGTCAAGCGCCGACTGGTTGGGGGAAGATCGGGGATTCGAGCGTGACTCAGGGGAGGTGATAGGACACGGCGACGTCCAGAGCGGGATCCCCGTGATCGTCTTTGCCGTCCAGGCCGACGCTATACAACTCATGGGACGTCTGATTGACGAGCATGGGGAGTTCCGTGAACGGATCGAAGAACGATGGACCGGCTTGCGCCACGCGAGCCATCGGGTTGGGTTCCGAAGACGGTGCACGGAGGCGTGCCTGCAGGCCTGTCAGGCGGATTCGCGCATCCGTCTCCAACACCATGCCGCTGATGACCTGCCAATTCAACGGCGCGTCCGCGGCGATGAGGTTGTCGATGGGATTCAGCAGATAATCCGTCCAGGTCCGCGCGGGCGCATGGGCGAACTCGTAGTAGGATGGCATCTTCCCGCTGCGGGTCCACGGTGTCGTGGCGACACGGTCATAGTAGTCCGCGTACGCGTTCAGTGTTCGCTGTTTGGGCACCGGCATCCGCAGCACCATCGCCCCGGTGAGTGAGGGCTGCTCGAACCGCCGGCTTAGCCGGTTCTCCATGCGCTTGGTGTGAAGGACGAACTCATTCTGCACCGCCCATTTCATAGATCGCTCATCGGCGTCCAGTGGTTTCGCGATTCGAATGATTCGCTGAAGCACTTTGGTCTCTACGCTCGGACGCTGGAGCAAGCCGTTCAACACGGCCATATCATCGTCGATCGCGGCAACCGCGAGCATTTTCATCGCGAGTGTCCGCGACTGGCCCGCAACCTTCCTCCACGCCTGCACATCCGCTTCGATTCGATCCAGAACCGTCATGATATTTTGGCCAACCCCGTCGGCAAGATAGAGGCGGTGGATGTCAAGGATCTCGCCGCATGCCATCCCGCCGGTGTAGCCAAACCCCCAGTCATCAAACGGCAATGTCAACCATTGCTTGTACCGCGTCAGGCCGGTTCCTTTCGGATCAACCGTGCTGTGCACTCGCGCGGCATCGGCCGTCCACTCGGCCATCGGGTCCCGCACTTTGAACCAGCGCGATGTCCCGCCCCCTTCGTGCGGCCCGGGAATGATCAGCCGCCCTGTCGGGTCCTGCGTGAAGCACCCGCTGTACGGTGCTGGATGGACCGTTAACCAGCGATCGTACCCGATCCGCAGCGGATCTTGGCTCTCCTCTGCGTCGAACCCGAGAAGCAGCAGGTAACCATTATTATTTGGATCCTCGATCGCTTTCGGAGGCCCATTTCGGGTGAGCCGCTGAAACGTCTCACTCGGCTTTTCTTCGAGGTGCACCCACGTGCCGGCGACCACCGCGATGAGCAGAACAACCCAGACCACCATCGCGACGATGAGCGCGATCGTAAGACGCGTGAACGAACTGGTCAGCCACACCATTCGTTTGATCAAGAGCGCGATCTGCCCAGTGATGAAGCTGGCGAGTTGGCCGAGCACACCGGGACCCGGAGGCCGTCGCTGCCGCTTGGTCCCCTCCGCTGAGCTACTTTCTGTCGCCGACGGAACAGACGCGTTTCCCGTGACACGCTCCCAGTAGAGATCCGGCGACTTTGGCGATTGTCGTGCCGTATCCGCGATCGAAAAGGATGGTGTCGGTTGGGGCTCGGGTTCGCTTTCCACGAGCGGCTGACTCGTCGTCGAGGCGTTCCAATCCTCCGACGCGCTGACCGCCTCGGTAGGTGGTTCATTTGCGGCTTCTTCTTCGATATTCACGCTGGAGGCGGGCTCTTCGTGGAGTGCGGGCGGCGCCATAGTATTCACAGGGGGGAATGGCACACGATCGTCATCAGCTTCCCGGTCTCGGCCTTCGATCACAGGCGATGGCGGCATAACCTCGTCGTCTTCGTGATCATCCTGATCGAACGGTGCAACCGCCCCACTGTCCCCATCTTCGAGCGCAATCGCTTCTTGGGTGGGCGTAGCTCCCGCCGATGGCTCAACCTCTGGAGTTCCAACGTCGACGGAAGCTTCTTTGGTGTCTTCGATCTTTTCTCGGTTTGGCGATTGAGCCGAGGCGACCGGCATACGCGCCGCCACGCGGTTCGCGACAAAACTCGAGGGCGCTAGTTTGATGATCTTGGCAAACAGCTCTTGGGGGTATGCGGGACGCTCGGGGTCCGGATCGGCGAGAAGCACCTCGATGGCCTTTTCATACTCAAAGACGGCAGCCAGCGGATCGCCGGCCAGTTCGTGTGCCTGGGCGAGCAGATCCAGAAATGCAACGCACCGGGGAGCAGCGTTGAGGTACTCGCGCAAGAGCGACTGCGCCTCGGTGTACTCCTGCCGCTGAAACGCTTCCTTCACGAGCGTTTCGAAGGCGGTTCGGGCGGTCCCGAGGTTCCCGAATTTCAGCAAGAGAGTGGCCAGGAGGCGGCGCGCCTCCGCATGCGACGGGTCGGCGGCAAGAAGCTCCTTTAGGAGCGCGAACGAGCGGCTGTACTTGCCGTCGTTCATCTGTTTGAGCGCCTCTTGTAACAGATTCGCGGCCTTGTCGGTTCTCAATGTGGCAGACTCCTCGGGCGAACGCTGTAAATGTAGCACCGGATTGGGGGTTCGTCGAAATCGAGATGCGGCCGCACGAGCGTCAAGACGGAGGCTGCTGACCGGACAGACTAGGCCGGAGGGCCACTGTGTCGGCGGGGATTCCGATCAAGCGTCTCGCGGACCTTGCGAGCCAACAACTCCGGCGTGAACGGCTTTTGAAGAAATGCGCTTCCGGATGAGAGAACGCCATGATCGATCATCGCGCTTTCCGTGTAGCCCGACATATAGAGGACTTTAAGGTCGGGGTGGGCGGTGCGCAGCTCGTCGGCGAGCGCGCGCCCGCTCATTTGAGGCATCACGACGTCGGTCATCAGCAAGTGGAGGCGACCGCCTCGCTGGCCGCCGATCAACTGCGCCTCGAAGCCGTGTCGGGCTTCGAGGACCGTGTAGCCGAAAGACCGCAGCGTATCTCGGATCAGCACGCGGACTGTCGGCTCATCTTCAACGAGCAGAATGGTTTCCGTTCCGGACGGTACGGCGACGGGTGCTTTCGCAGCCTCGGCCACATCGGGGACTGGCTCGACGACCGGCAGATACAACCGAAAGTTCGTGCCTTCGCCAACTCGGCTCTCGACGACGATGTGCCCGTTGCTTTGTTTCACGATACCGTACACGGTCGCGAGTCCCAACCCGGTACCTTTCCCCTGCTCTTTGGTCGTGAAGAAGGGCTCGAAGATTCTCGCCTGGGTCGCCGCATCCATCCCGCAACCGTTGTCTTGAATCGACAAGACGACATAGCGACCCGGGGCGATGGGCCCGTCGACGGCATCGAAGGGTGTCGTCACTTCGATCATCACCGTCTCGATCGTCACTCGCCCGCCCTGTGGCATCGCATCCCGCGCATTGATCACGAGGTTCATGATGACCTGTTCGATCTGGCTTGGGTCGGCATGGATGCGGCCGAGGTCCGGCGCCAGCGCCGTGACCAAGTGCACGTCCTCGCCGATCAACCGCTGCAGCATCGCATCCAGCGTCTCGATCACGGTGTTGAGGTTCAGGACCTTGGGCGTCATGACGTGACGCCGGCTAAACGTGAGCAGTTGCTGCGTCAGCGAGGCGGCCCGGACGGCCGCTTTCCGGATTTCCTCGACGTCCGGGCGCACGGCATCGTCCGTCCGCAAACGACCGAGCAGAAGCTGACTATAGCCCGTGATGATGGTCAAAAGATTGTTGAAATCGTGCGCGATCCCGCCTGCCAATCGGCCGATCGCCTCCATTTTTTGTGCTTGCTGGAGCTGCGCTTCCCGTTGTCGAAGGGTTTCGGCCATGCGCTTGGGGAGCGTGGTATCGCGTGCGAGACCAACGATGGTCGACTCGCCCCCCTCGCTTGTTTCGGCGAACAGGGAGCACTCAACAAAAAGACACTCTCCGCCTTTTGTCCTGAGACGAAGCTCGACTAATCGTGACGTCCGTCCGCGTCGTACCGCATTTAATGCTTCGAACAAGACCTGCGCGTCGTCGATGTAGACTAAGGCTGAGAGCGGCTGACCGATCCATTCGGTATCGGACCACCCCGTCAAGGCTTCGAAGGCGGGGTTCAACGACAGGATGATCGAATCGGAGGAGAGTGAAAAGATAATATCGGGAGACAACTGGATCAGACGATCGAAGCGTCTCTCTGGAACAGCGAGACTGTGAGGATGCGCGCCTCCGGGAACCGTCATGGCCCTCTCGTAAATGGGGCAGGCGGCTCCACGCAGACCCCCGCCGCCACTGGAACTGATATAGAAAGGTACCTTCGGAGGTGAAAACTGTCCAGAAAGAGGGATTTCGAACGCTGGTACGAGAGAACCCGGCGAGCAGTGAATGGCGCGACAGCCATTCAGTGCTCACCGGGTACGACCCTGTCAGCCACAGACCATTTCAAAACGTCGCGCCTGTGCGGCAAACGCCTCCTGCAAGGCCGCCGACAAGACATCATCGATGGTTTCGGCAAAGATGAACGTCATATCGGCGCGGTTGTCTTCTGGGACTTCCCGAAGATCCTTCTGGTTGGCCTTCGGGAGAATCACCCGCTTGATGCCGGCACGTCGAGCGGCGAGGACTTTCTCTTTCACGCCGCCGATCGGTAGCACGAGCCCGCTGAGAGAGATTTCCCCAGTCATCGCCGTGTCGCTCCGTACAGGAATATTCAGGTAGAGCGACGCGAGGGCCGTCGCCATGGTCACCCCCGCCGATGGCCCATCCTTCGGGATCGCTCCGGACGGCACGTGGATGTGGACCGCATTTCGTCGGAATCGCCCCACATCGAGGCCCAATGACTCCGCGTGCGACCAGAGATAGCTGCGCGCCGCTTGTGCCGACTCCTGCATCACCTCACCGAGCTGACCTGTCAGAGTGAGGCCCCGGCCGCCAGGGAGCAGCGTCGCTTCGACGTAGAGCACGTCGCCCCCGGCCTCCGTCCATGCAAGCCCGGTCGCGACGCCGGCCGGCAACTTCTTTCGTGCCTCTTCCGGCATGAACCGCTCGGTGCCGAGCCAATCCGCCAATCGGTCGCGATCGATCCTGACCGGCTCGTTGCCGGCTTCGGACTCGGACCGTTTCAAGGCCACCTTACGAGTGAGCCGCCCGAGCATTTGTTCGAGTTGTCGCACGCCGGCCTCTCTGGTGTATCGGGCAATGATCTCGTTCAACCCCTTGTCGTCCAGCGTGACTTGCTCGTCCGTGAGCCCGGCTTCCTTCAGCCGACGCGGCCACAAGTATCGCCGAGCGATCTGCGCCTTTTCCTGCTCGCTGTAACCCGGGAGGCGGATGACTTCCATACGATCGAGCAGCGGCTGCGGAATCGGGTGCAGCGCGTTTGCCGTCGTAATGAAAAAGACCTGCGACAGATCGAACGGCAAATCCAAATAGTTGTCGCGGAACGTATGGTTCTGTGCCGGATCGAGGACCTCCAATAATGCCGCCGCAGGATCGCCTCGAAAATCACGGCCCATCTTGTCCACTTCGTCCAGCATGAGCACAGGGTTTTTGACCCCGGCTCGGCGAATGGCTTGAATGAGTCGTCCCGGCATTGCCCCGATGTACGTGCGACGGTGCCCGCGCAATTCCGCCTCGTCATGGACGCCGCCAAGACTCATGCGCTCGAACGTGCGTCCCATCGCGCGCGCGATCGACTGGCCCAGGCTCGTCTTGCCGACCCCCGGCGGACCGACGAGGCACAGGATCGGCGCCTTCGCACCCGGGTTCAGCTTCAACACCGCCAAGTGCTCGACGATCCGCTCCTTCACTTCTTGGATGCCGTAATGGTCTTCATCCAACACGTGGCGGACTCGGCCAAGCGCCAACTCGTCGGTTGAAGCCTTCGTCCATGGCAGCTCCAGGACCAACTCCAAGTAGTTACGAATGACCTGATGCTCCGGTGAGGCAGCCGGCGTCTTCGCGAGCCGAGCCAGTTCCCGGTCGGCTTCCTTCCGTACGAGCTCGGGAAGATCGGCCTTTTCGATTTGCTCTTTGAGATGCGCAAGCTCCGAATCCTCGCTTTCGGTCTCGCCCAACTCCTGCTGAATCGCCTTCAGTTGCTGACGCAAGACGTACTCTCGCTGGGATTTCCCGATTTCCGCCTGCGCTTCGCTCGCGATCTTGTTCCGAAGCTGCAACACCTGCACTTCATGAGTGAGGGACGTGTAGAGCCGGCGCAGCAGATCTTCCCGCGACGATGCCTCGAGGAGCGCTTGCTCGGCTTCGACGGTGAGGTTCAAAAGCGAGGCCACGCGATAAGCCAAGGTCGAGGGATCGCGCTCGGCATGTAATGCCTGAACCACCTCACGAATGCCGGGCGATTGAATCAACCCCGGCAGCTCGTCGACCTTGTCGAGGATCGCGCGATGCAACGCATCGATTTCCGCGCTCATATCAGAGGCGGATTCGAGTTGGCGCGCCCGGACGAACAGAAACGGTTCGTTCTGCTCCGCCCTCAACAGGACCAGCCGGTCGACGCCTTGCAGCAGCGTTTGCATGACGCCTTCATTGGTGCGCGCGACCTGCTTGATCACCGCCTTCACGCCGATTGTAAAGAGATCGTCAAGGGACGGCTCTTCGAGATCAGGGTTGCGCTGCGCGACGACAAGGATGGTTTTCTCTTCGGTCTTCAACGCGGCTTCAAGCGCCGCAACCGACCGGGGCCGGCCCACGGTGATTGGAAGCATCACACCGGGGAACAGCACCGACCGCTTAATCGGCAACACGGGCAAGGTCACAATCGGTTTCTCCAGAACTTGATCCACGGAATACCTCAAAGTTTAAGGGTTCAGAAACACGTGCTACGCGAGGTAACCATGATTCTTGGAATGGAAAGGGGCTAAGTCACGACCGGTCTGTGCCGGCCGCGGATGACAGCAGTCTGGTGGGGGAATGGAATGTGAGCCGGCGTTCAGAGCGAGCGGTCAAGTCGACGGAAGGGCGGCGCGGCGATACCAACACCGCGCCGCCGCAGATATATCGATGTCAATTGACCTGTCGCGACCGCCACAAGCCAAGCGCCGCCAAACCCGTGCCGAGCAGCAGCAACGTAGCTGGCTCGGGAATGACAGGCTGGTTCTGGGTCTGGAAGGTCAAATTGCCGGAGCCTTGAATCGTTCCGCCGGTGAAGCTTCCAAACGTGAATCCGCTGACGTTCGTGTTGTTGCCCGCAAAGTCAGCAATGTTCAGCTGGAACGGCCCGCTGAAGAATCCGCCGACCGGTTGGAAATTGACGACAACGTGGAAGTCACCCTTGGCAAGGTCCGCCCCGAACACGTGTGCTTGCCCGCTGACGAGACCCGTCGAAGTCCCCACCTGTGTGCCGTTGGCGAACAGATCGAGCTTGAACGATGAGAATGTGGCCGTCAGGCCCGTAGACCCCGTCAGAGGCACAACGGTCCCGGCACCGCTAAATTGTCCGGTCAGCGTATAGCCAGGGCTCTGATTGAGTCCGCTATTGATGACGGGAGTCGTGAAATCAGCTTGCTTGAAATTGCTGAACGACCCCGTCCCCGTCTCTTGAAAATTACACGGGTTCGCCACCGTACACGTGCTCGCGCCCCCGGTCGTCTGTTGGTTGACCGTGGCTTGATAGCTGAAATCGACGGTTCCTGCTGTAAACGAAGACTGCGGCGCGCCCACCACCCCCGGATTCACTTGAAAATTGACCGGGGCGGCAAATGCAGCCGTGCTGACGAGCGCAAGGGCCAGCGTCGCAAGGCCCGTGCTCATCATGCGGCATCGTACACCCATAAAAATCCTCCTTTCCTCGTCGACCGGGTTGAATGTCGGTCGGGGGTGAAAGGAGCAGGCAGTGTGCCACAACCATAAACTATTGTTTAAATGTCAAAAATCTTGCGTTTCTACCAACCAATGGATGTGAGACTTACCTAGCTGTCACCTGCCCCTTGCACTGCTCGCCTGTAGCAGCAAGGCCCCAATTAATTAAGTTGGCGATTTGTTATGACAATTTAGACATTGCCTAAGGACTAATGCATTGAACGGGAGGGCAATGTATGTCAACGGCAGCAGCGGCCAGGAGATGAGAGCAGACTGGTCAGCGTCCGCGGCCAGACCTTCGCGATGTCTTCAACGTTGTGGCGGTACTGACCAGCGATTAGGATGGACACGAGCACAGCTGAGGACCGAATCGACGCGGCGAACATAGGAGACATCGGAAAGACAGGAAACACGGACGCGGAACCGACATGGGCAACGCAAAGCGGGAGCAGCCCTGCGGACTGCTCCCGACTCTTGCTAGCCGGTCATCCGTTTGACATTCGCACCCGGGTTGACGGCTCGTACGCTTTGTTCCCGCTGAACCGGCTGGGCCTCCTCTCCGGTCATCTCGCACGTGCCATCAAACGTGACCCCTTCCTCAATGGAGAAAATCGGGGCCTGGATGGATCCGCTGAGCACCGCCGGCGCCATCAGCTTGACCCGCTCTGTCGCGATCACATCCCCGGTGATTTTGCCTTTGCTGATGACCGTGCCCGCCTGAACTTTGGCGGTAATGACCGCTTCCTCTCCCACGATCAAGACACCGTTGGTTTGAATCTCACCGTCCACGCGGCCATCGACGCGAACCGTACCTTCGTACGCGATCGCCCCTTTGACCTCGACGCCCTTCCCCACAAAGGCGATGATATCTCCGCTCGCAGTACTCGCCTCCCCGGCGGCCGATTTTGGCGCCGGAGTTTCACCCTCTTTCTTCCACATACCTGCCCCCTGTCGCTAAACGGTTAACCAGTCGCGTGACGATAGTCTGACGAGGGGCATTGTCATATCAGCTTCATTTCGCTTTGTCTGTAGGACAATAGTCCTACTACGGTCGCTGGGCCTTCGTATCAAGCCGCTCCAACTCGGCCACGCACGCCTCTAGCCGAGGCGGCAGGACTTGACGATGGGTCAGCACCCATGGAAGCCCGGTGAACGCTTGTGCAATCCCGAAGGCTGTCCATCGGTCCTTCGCCGCCGCGCGTAACGCGCGAAAGGTATGGAGAAGCGCAACGTGGAAGGGCCGCCGAAGCCACGACAGCCATAAGGCATTCCGGCACAGCAGCCGGCTTCGTGCCCCTACATCGCGGCTCGGCGATGGCCGGTGGTAGACCTCCAGATCATCCACGTACACCATCGCCCAGCCGGCGACCGCGAGATCGAGCGCCAGCAACGCTTCTTCTCCACCGATCAAGAATCGCGGCTCGAACCCACCCACGCTCAATACCGCCGACCGCCGAACGATGGAGGCGCCGGCCAAGAATCCCAAAATCGGCGCCCCCGGCAAACCTGGATCACGCGGGAGAGGGCTCAGCGCCATCCGGCGGCAGGTCGGATCTTCCACCCCGCCGGGAAGGACCAGCACACGCGCGGTAATCACCGCGAGCCGGGGATGGCGATCGAGCAGTGCGGCCCTGCGTGCGAGTGCGCCTGGCGCCCACCAGGCATCGTCATCGCACAGCGCCACGTATTCGGTCGCCGCCGCCTTGATTCCCACATTCCTTGCTGCGGCACCTTGGTTCTCGTCGAGGCGAATCACCGTGATCTCCGGGAAGCGCGACTGGAGTCGAGTTGCCGTCCCGTCGATCGATCCATTATCCACGACAATGACGCGAGGCCGTTCAGGACGCGATGAGAGGCGGCTCACGGTCGCCGTCACCTCTTCGACGCGGTTAAAGGTCGGAATGACGACGGTCATGGGGACACCACTCCTCGCCGCACTAACCCTGTGCCGGATCTTCCTCACCCGCCAGTAGCGTTCAGGGGCAAATGCATCTGCGTAGCCGGGCCGCCCAGCCGTGGAGAGCGCGCGTAGTTGTGAGCAATAACAGTGAACGGCGGCCTCCTTGCGTGTGCTCGCGAGCTGTGAGTGGCCGATAACGGGTTCCAAGAGAACGCCCCAAGCCTCGCAGGCTTGGATCCGCTCCTCGACAAGGCCCGGGATGCGTCGGTAGAGCGCATCCTCGTAGAGGAACCATCGCCGTGCAGGATAGCGGTCGATCAGCGCAAGGGCGGCCTCGTGCGCGAGAAGGTGATCGCTGTGAAACAGCCCGAGCGGGACAAGCAGATTCTCGCCGGGCACTCGGTCCAAGACGTCGCTGAGTGCAGTGGAAATCGCGCCGCGGGACGGGGTCTGTCCATACTGACTGTCACAGAAATTCAGCCAGACGGGTCGCGCGTCGAGCAGTGCCAGCGCCGATGCGTCTTCCGCTCGGCGAATGCCAATGACATCATCAGCCGCTTCAAATCCAGCCGCACGATCCCATTCAGTGATCGCGTGGCCGGCCGGCGGGCTCCCGGCAAAAACGGTCACCACTGTCGAACCCGGATGGGCTTCAAGGAGACAACCGCAGGCAAAGACCGCGTCGTCACAGTGCGGAGAGATGACGACCAGGCCGCCTTGGAACCCGTCGATTCCGTCCATTACTTCACCGCCTCAATGAACAAGGTCTCGCGCTCGCGGTTGTCCAGCGCGACGATATCCGTGTACGGACTCTTCGTCTGTTTATAGGCACAGCGCACCACGTCACCAAATCCCGCCTTGCGCAGCCACTCATCGGCGAACTCGAATGTAAACGGCGTTCGGACCGATCCATACCAAATGATCTGCGTGACCAGCTTGGCACCGGGGGTTGCGGCATCGGCATCCGGTACATAGAAGTACCGCGTGTCACGGTCGAGATACGCGGCAATCGCGCGATCGAGGTCCGGGACGCCGATGCGGAGCACCCCGCGCGGCTTCAGGACGCGATGCAGCTCGCCCAAGGCCGGAAGCACGTCGAGGTACGGCAGATCCTGCAACGCATGAATCGTGACGATGTATCGAAGAAGTTCGAGGCGACCGGCAATCCTTCACGGATGTCACAGGGAAGATCGATATCCTCACCGGCGCGGATGTCGGAGTTTATCCAGCCCGCGGCCGCACACGGCCCACAACCCCAGTTGAGGCGCCGAACAGGCACACCGAACGAAACGGGAACCACGGCACCCTGCTACAGGAAGGCCACCCGATACTTCACGGCCCCGTACAATCTCCAGAAGACCGCCAGCGGCGGAATCAGAGCTGACGTCACGACCATCTCCGCCAGATGACTGATCCGGCGAGACGTTCCCTTCAAGCGTCGCCGGCAAAACGCGGCGGTGGATCCGAGCCAGACACAAGATGCGGCGACGGCCGCGACTCCCCATCCCATCAGCCCGGCGAGAAGCGCCGCAACCAGTGACAGGACGGCCCGATAATAGTGCCAGGGCGGTCCCTCTTGAATGTGTTCGCGGTAGAGCACGGGATGTTTCTTGAACAACAGGGCATTGAAGACGCTGTTGCGCTGGAGCCGCAGACTGACGCCCCATGGCGCGGGGCGTACCGGGTGGATGACCACCGCCTCGGGTTGGGCCAAACAGCCGTACCCTCGCTCGAGAATCGCGAACTGCAGATCGCTGTCTTCTCGCCACGCACGTGTAAATCGCTCATCGAATCCGCCCACTTCCTCAAGAACGCGGCGGCGGTAGAAACAGTTGGCGGTGGCGAGGGGCGCTCGCTCCAGTCCGGCGACCGATTTCTCATAATCCGTCGGCACCGGCGGCAGCGGGACGACAATCCGCCCCCACGCCCCTGCCACCCCCTCGTCTTCAAAACACCGCAGGCCTGCTGTCAACCAATCCGGAGCCGGAATGCAATCGTCATCGGTGAAGGCGATGATCTCACCCTGTGCGGCACGCCATCCTATGTTACGCGCGGCGGCGGGGCCATGGCGGTCGGTGACGAGAAGATAGACGACTCGGGGCCGTCCCCGCTCGGCCCAGCGCTCGACCACCGACCCTGCCTCACCTCCCGGCGCATCATCCACAATAATGATTTCGTACTGCGCCGCATCGAGCGTCTGATTGCACAGCGCACCGAGGCACCGGTCGAGCAGGTCCGGACGCTTGTAGGTCGGCACGACGATGGAGACGAGACAGTGCTGACTGCTGAGTGCCGAGCGCTGAGATGAGAGGAAGTCGGACGTGGAAACAGCTGAAGAAGGAGACAGGAACGATAGCTGTCCGGCTTCCTGACTTTTCGAGCCTGCCTTCATTGTTCACATCCCGATAGTTTTAGACTCAACGCTCAGCACTCATCACTCCGGACTTCTTCTTGAGCAAGAACGAGCCGATCACGAGCGCATCGAGCGGCGAGGTCCAGAACGACTCAATGGCATCCCGCGGGGAGCAGACGATCGGCTCTCCACGCGTGTTGAAGGAGGTGTTGACGAGGACGGGCACGCCGGTCCGTCGCTCAAAGGCTTTGATGAGGTCATAGTAAAGCGGGTGCTGCTCGCGATTGATCGTCTGCACGCGGGCGGTGCCGTCGACATGGCGGACGGCCGGGATTCGGTTCGCCTTGTCGGACCGTACCTCATCGACGAACAACATGAAGGGCGACACCCTGCCTGGTGCAAACCAATTCGCGGCTTCCTCCTCCAAGACAACTGGGGCGACCGGGCGGAAGTCCTCTCGATCCTTAATTGCATTGAGGCGATCCTGCATCGATGCGCTCAGCGGCGACGCCAGAATCGACCGGCCGCCGAGGGCGCGAGGGCCGAACTCCATCGGGCCCTGAAACCACCCGATGATCTGATCATCAGCCAGCAAGTCGGCGGTCTCTTCGGCTACATCTTCGAGACGGCGATAGGCTAACTTGGAGCGGACGAGGAACGCATGGATCTCTTCATCACTATAGGATGGTCCCAAGAATGCGTGCTCCATCGCCGAGCGCCGTGCCGAAGGGGCGGCACGTTCTCGCGCGTCGACCCACAGTGCGGCCCCAAGGGCGGTGCCCGCGTCGCCGGCCGCCGGCTGCACCCAGACATCATGAAACGGGCCGCGATCGCGGATCTTCGCGTTCATCACGCAATTCAGCGCGACGCCGCCGGCCAAGCACAGCCGGCCCACACCTGTCGTGCGATGCAGCCACGCGACAAGCTCGAGCACCGTTTCCTCGATCACCAGTTGAAGCGACCGCGCAACATCGTAATGGTGCTGCTCAAGTGGCCCGCCCCGCTCGCGAGACGGACCGAAGCGCTCGATAAGGCGCGGCGCGGCGACGGTATAGTGGCCGTCCCCATTGACTCGGACGATGTCCCGGAACTGTTCGGCGTACCGAGGCTTGCCATAGGAAGCCAACGCCATGACCTTGTATTCATCGGAGGAATGCAGAAATCCCAAATAGCTCGTCACTTGCTCGTACAAGATGCCGAGCGAGTGCGGCATCTCGACCTGCCCGAGTCCCTCGAGTGAGATTCCACGGCCCAGGCTGTAGCTGGTCGTCGCGCGCTCACCTCGGCCATCCAAGGTCAATACGGCGGCCTCCTCGAACGGGGATGCGTGAAACGCGCTCGCCGCGTGGGCGACGTGATGCGCGACGAAATGCCACCGAAACGGACCATCCGGACGGGCGCCCTTGAAAAGCGCCCTCAGGTGATGCGGGACGCCCGACGCCAAGTGTCGCGGCGCGTTGATCACGTAGGAGAGAAACAACGGCTCCCACGGCGACTCCCAGCCGGCCGGCGGCGCGGCACTGGGCTCCAGTGGCAAAAAGATCGCCGGATCGGTTGAGCGGCCGTCGAGCAGGATGTATGGATCGTATGAGTAGGCAATGTGGTCTACATCCGTGAGGTTGATTCGGGCGGCCCGGAGACAAAAATCGATCGCGTGAAACGGCAGCTCATAGGCCGTGAACGGAATAGGCCGCTTCCCATGCTTGATATGCGTGAAGCGCTCTTCTTCGGCGGCCGCGATGAGCCGGCCGTCCTGGACGAGACACGCGGACGGATCATGAAATGCGGCGTTAATACCGAGGGTGTACAAGCGGCACTCCTTTCCATGGCGACGCGGTCGCCTGCTCCAAGAGCTCCATCGCGGCATGGACCACGGTGTTCGGCGTCACACGACGGAGACAGTCGTGGTGGCCCTCCGGACAGATGCTCTTGTAGCAATACTTGCACGGCACGTCGTGAAACAGGACGCGGTGTGGGACTTGCCAGGGCGTGTGCTGCGGATTCGTCAACGCGTAGAGATCGACGACCGGTGTGCCAACGGCGGCGGCGATGTGGACCGCTCCTGTATTGTTCGAGATCACGAGCGGGGCGCGGGCAAGCAAGGCCGCAAAGCTCGGGAGATCGAGCAGACCGGCCAGCGAATGGGAGCGGACACTCAGCGACGATCGGATCCCCTCGATCAGGTCTCGCTCCGGCTCGGTGCCGGTGAAGAGGATGGTACAGTCTGCGGCGCGCGCCACGGACTCCGCAACGGCCCCGAAGCTTTCGGCTGGATAGCGCCGCGAAGGGGCGCTCGCACCCGGATGCACGATGACCCACCGTTCGTCGCGACCCACGATGTCGCCGAGCAGCCGATCGATCGCCGCGAACGCGTCTTCCGGAATCCGCAGCGCCAACCGTTCATCGGACGGTCGGGCGCCCACGGTGCGGACGAGGTCGAGTTGACGTCGCACTTCATGCCGAAGACAGGTATCGGGTTCGATTTCCCGGACCCAATGCGTCAATAACTGATAGGGATTCTCGCGGCAGTGCGCGAGCCTCATCGGGATGCCGGCGAGATAACACAGTAGCGCCGCCGGCAGCGCGCTTTGGCTGTAGACCGTGAAGATCACGGCCGCATCGTAGCGACCGGCCCGCAGCTGCTCCACCAATAGCAAGTCGGGCTCACTGGTCACGCGCCGGGCCGTCGCTTTCATCCACGGCGCCTCATACACCACGACCTCATCCACGCCGGGAAGAAGCCGGCCGGCCTCGGCGCCCAATGGAGAAGACAGCAACGTGACGTGACGATCGGGAACCGATTCCTTCAAGCCACGCACGGCTGGCCCGGTCATGATGACATCACCCAAGGTATCCAGCCGAATACAGAGGATACGGATCGCCCGCTCCCAGGCGCGGTCCTGCTCAGACAGATTCATAGGCTGGCCTCACCTCAACGGCGTCGGAGGCTTCCCACTCATCGCAGCCGACAATCAACCGAGCCGCTTCCTTGAGGTCCCGGGCCACATGATCGGGCCACCGCCGACCGCCGAGACGCCACTCGGTTTCATGACCGTTGTCAATCAGGACCGTGCGACAGCCGGCGCGGTGGCCCGCTTCCACGTCATGCAGGATGTCGCCGATCATCCACGACTCGGCCAGCGAGACGCCCCATTCATTGGCCGCGCGCTGTAACAGGCCCGGACCCGGCTTCCGGCACAGACATTCGACTGCGTATGCCGCAACCATCCCTTCTGGGTGATGCGGGCAGTAATAGAAGCCTTTCAGGGTCACCCCCTCCGAGGCCAACAGACCTTCCAACGCCGCGGCGACCGACCAAAGCGCGCGCTCCTCGAAATAACCGTGCGCGACGCCGGCTTGGTTGGAGACGACGATGACGTGAAACCCGGCACCCTCGAGTCGCCGCAACCCCTCGCCCGCCCCGGGCAGCAATCGGATTCTCGCCACATCGCAGCTATAGGGCACGTCTTCAATGAGCGTTCCGTCCTTGTCGACGAAGAGGGCTTTCTTCAGTGCTGAGTGCCGAGTGCTGAGGGCTGAGTGATCGGTCTGCAATACGTTCACGATCGAATCCCTCTATGCGAACAGCCGGGCTCCCTTCACCTTTTCACCTACACCTCACGCAGCATTGTTTCTCCACTCAGCACTTCCTCACGGCCACGACGTCTCGCGAAGCGGGATCACGGTGATCTCCGGGACGACGGTCTCGGGCGGCAACTGCAACAGGGAACGCACAGTCTCGGCGACGTTGCGGGGGTCCTGCAAGGTTCCCCGGTCAATGTCGGGGAACCGGTCGAGCAAGAACGGCGTCCGCATCCCGCCGCTGATCACGGCCGTCACTTTCACCTGATGCGGTCGCGCCTCGACGTGCAGCGCATGACTGAAGCCCAAGAGCCCCCACTTGCTCGCATGATAGGCGGCGGCATTCGCCCAAGCCCGTTTCGCCGCGGTCGACACGATGTTCACGATCTGCCCCGCCCGCCGCTCCTTCATCAGGGGCAGCACGATCTTCGAGAGGACGAACGGCCCTCGGAGGTTCGTACACATGATGCGGTCCCACTCGTCGAACGTCAGCTCTTCGATCGACACTGTCCGATCGATGGCCGCGTTGTTGATCAGCACGTCGATCGGACCCAGTTTGTCGATGACGCGTCGGACGGCCTCCTCGGCCTGCCGCGTGTTGCCCACGTCGCAGACCGCCGGCAGCGTGGTCATCCCGTCGTGCCCAAGCTTCTCGGCCACCGTCTGGGCAGCTTCATGCCGGATGTCCGCGACCGCGACTTTCATGCCGGCCTCGCCGAGCGTTCGGCACAGTGCTTCTCCGAGCCCGGAGCCGCCCCCCGTAATGAATGCAACCTGACCCTGCAAGTCCCGCATCGTGCCCTCCTATTTCCTTCCCGCTCGTGCGGCGCCGACCCGACTTCGTCGATTCGCGAGCCCCGCCCGTCGCGGCAACTCCCATACCGACCCGGTCCGGTCTCCGGCCGCGAAGCGATCGTCGACGGCCAGACGCTCATCGACGAGCCCGCAGAGCAGATGGAGCAAGACCAAGTGGACCTCTTCGATGGAACAGCGATCGGACGAGGGCACCATCAGCACGACGTCGGCCAGGCGACGATGCTCGGCCCCCTGCAGGCCGACTAGCGCGATCGTGCGAAGGCCTCGCCGCTGCGCCGCCTTGAACGCTTGCAGAAGGGGCCGGGACAAGCCGACGGTGCTGATGCCGATGAAGACGTCATCGGGCTGGCCGAACGTCTCGACCTGGCGCGCAAACATCGCATCTCCGCCGGCGTCGGACCTGAAATAGGCGCTCCCGGCATTCAACGACAGCGCGGGCAGGCCGGGACGGTCCGATCGAAACCGGCTCACGAACGATGCGGCAAGATATTCGGCATCCGCGCCGCTGTCCCCTTCGCCGCAGATCAGCACCTTGCCGCCACGCGCGAAACAACTGCTCACCGCCTGCGCCGCCTCCAACACCAGGGTGCGCAGCCGTCGGCGGCTCTCCTGCATCACTTCCATCGTCTGGTCGAATCCGCGATCGACGACCACCGCTTGATCATGGTGCGCCCATTGCTCGGGCTGATTCGCGATCAACACGCTCTCGTAGAGCGCTGAGAGAGCTTTGGCCACCTTCTGCCACGTGAACAGGTCGTTCACACGTTGGACGGCCTGGCGACCGAAGACGGTCAGGAGCTGCGGGTGTCGATACAAATGGGCGAGCTTCTCGGCCAGGGCCTGCGGGTTGTTCGGCGGGACCAAATAGCCGGTTTCACTGTCCCGAACGGTAAATTTAATGCCGCCCACGTTGGCGCCGACCACCGGCGTGCCGCACGCCATCGCCTCCACTGGCGTGATCCCGAAGGGTTCATACCACGGGGTCGTGACGAAGATATCGGCGGCGCTGTAATAGTATTTCAGTGTGTCCCGTCCACGCCGGCCGACGAACGTGACGAGATCCGCCACCCCTTCCTCTCGCGCAATGGCCTGTAGCCGCCCGATTTCCGGCGTTCGCTCGGGATCAGGATCGTCAGACTCGCCGCCCACCACCAACAGCTTGGCCTCGATGTGGTGCTCTTTCAGCAGACAGGCGAACCCGCGGATCACCGTCTCGATGCCCTTGCGCGGCACGATCCGCCCGACATGGACGATGACGCGACTGTCGGGCGGCAAACCCAGCGAGATTCTGGCGAGCGCCTTGCTGATGGGCCACAGTTCGGTTTGATCGAACCCACAGGGGATGATGGTGATCTTGGACGGATCGGCGTTGTACAGCCGGATCAAATCCTCTTCGTCCTGCGGGGCCTCGGCGACGATATGATCGGCCTCGAGCACAATCCGATCTTCGACTTCGAACCGCGTGTCCGGAAACTCGTCGGCTTGGCGTTGATGCTGCCGACGAACGCGACCGAGCGCATGGAAGGTGATCACGAACGGAATGCCGAGCCGGCGTTTCAACTCTGCCGCGACGAGCCCCGACATCCAGAAGTTGGCATGGACGAGATCGTAAGCCTTGCGTTGGCACCGGCAGAACTTCACGACGTAGTCGGTGAAATCCTCCATGTACGGCAGCAAATCTTCCTTCCGAACGAAGGTTGGTGGGCCGGCCGGCACGTGCACGATCCGGACGCCGTTCACCCACTCCGCGGTTTCGGGCAGGATCTCGCTATCGCGCCTGGTGAAGACATCGACGTCGTACCCCATCGCCGCCAGGGCCTTGGCGACTTGCCCGACGTAGAGGTTTTGCCCGCCGCAATCGACGCCGCCCAACACACTCAACGGGCTCGCGTGCTCGCTGATCAGCGCAATTTGTTTCGTCATCGGATCTCCTGTGTGATGGCCGCCGGGTGAGTAGCCCGGGCGCGTCGCTCCGGGCTCGGTCCGCCCGCTCCACGATGCCGGCCTGCGACGTCCGTAAACGCGCGGTCCCAATCCTGCACGAACCGGTCGATGCCGAACCGTCGCAAGGCCGTTCGCCGGGCACCCGCGCCCAGCCGACGCGCTTCCTCGCGGTCCGCCAACAGACGCCGCATGTGGTCGATCAATCGTTCGACGTCCGTGTCGACGTAGCCCGAGACGCCTGATTCCACCGCGGTCGCCATCTCGGTTGTGGCCAGGCCAACGATGGGAATCCCGAGCATCATCGCTTCGCACACCGCTAGGCCGAGGCTCGTGTAGCGGATCGGGTTGAAGACAAACCGATAGCGGCACATGAAGGCCGGCAACTCGTCGTGCGAAATTTCGCCCAGCCCGCCGGCCGCTTCCGATTCCATCCCGACGAGATCCAACGGCACATCGGCACGGACGCGCTCGAACACATCGGCCCCCAGACGCCGCCCGCGTCGCCGGAGGCCGTTGACGACCACGAGGCCTCGGTCGAGTTCCCCCGTGTAGCGTGCGGTCGGCGGGACCAGCACGCCGTGCTCGATCACCCGGGTCCGGACCCGTCCGCTGTCCCACATCAGTTCGTTGAATGGGGTGACGTGGACGAGCAGAACCGCCGGGTCGTCGACCACATGGCGCGTGTTCGTCGGATGCTCCTGAGGCGGGTCGTGCTCGAGAAAAACTCGTGGGAGGCACCGCTGGGCGTCGGACAGGATTTCGAATTGGTCAACCAGGTAGTGCTGCTTCGACTGAAACAGAATGCAATCGAAGTCGTAGTCCGGGATCCGGTCAATCGGCACCTCATGAACCCGGTCCGACCACGGAAAGCCGGGCGCCCGACCGGCATAGCCGGGAGATGAGCGTCCAACGGGCAGATAGAAGTGGTGAGGCGTCTGCGTCAGATAGTAGAGATAATTGCCGTGCACGTGCCAGGTGAAGACTCTGAGCGCGCCTGGGTGCACCATCAGCACACCTCTCCGGCTTCACACGGTTCCTCGACGAGCAGGGTGTCGACATCCTGGAGAACTGCTTCCGCGGTCGCCTCCGCACCGAGCCGGATTCGGTGCCGCGTCCGATCGAGCGGCGCCCAGCGCACGGGATCGGACCCGGTCACGACGACCACGCTGGGCACGCGCAGCGCCGCCGCCACATGGGACACGCCGGTGTCGTTCGCGACCAGGAGCCGGGCCTGACTCAGGAGCACACCGAGAGTCCCGAGGTCCGTTCGGCCGACGAGATTGACCGGTCGTGTCGTCATGCGCTCCTGCATGGCCTCGGCCAATGCCGCTTCGTTCGCGGTACCGGTCAGGACGATGTGGAACCCTCTTCTGCCCAGCTCGTCGGCGACCGCGGCGAACTGATGTGGCGGCCAGCGTCGGCTAGCGCCGCGACCGCCGGGATGTATACAGACATACGGTGATGACCTCAGCACGGCTGCCTCAGGCATGGCGGCAAACGCCTCTTGGTCGGCCGCCGTCAGCGGAAACTCCAGGTCACTGCCTTTCAGCGGGATGCCGAGGAACTCCATCAAACGCAGATGCCGATGCACCTCCGAGATGTCGTTGGGATAGGGCATGAAACGGCCTGGATCCGGGCAAAAATCTCCGGGCACGACGAAGCCGGCGGTCATCCGGCCACCGAGCAAAGCTACCAGTCCGTTGACATACCGGCCGCTCCCGTGCATTTGCAGGATCAGATCGAATCCGCGGGCCTGCATCGCAGAGAGAAAGGATGGAAGTGCCGTCGGGACGACCGGTTGCTCGGGCAATCCGGGGAAACCCGGGCACTCGATCCATTCGTCCAGATAGTGGGGAAAGCGCGCGACGAACGATCGGGACCACGGATGCCCGATGAGCGCGATGTGGGCATGCGAAAACGCCGCGCGCAACGCCCGCCAGGCCGGCACGGCACAGAGCAGATCGCCCAAAAACAGGGCACGCACGATGGCGATGCTCTTAATCGGCCCGGCACGAAAGTCTAGTGTCATGTCGACATCACGCGCTTCACCTAACGTTGTCTTAACCGAAGGCGAGCGACGGCAAACATCAGCGAATGCACGTAAAGCGTGTACAGGGACGGCGTAAACCGGAGCACGGTTCTCTATTACGAGTCCCGGACTAAAGGATCGTCCTGTCGGCGCGGTGGTGTGCGTCAACAGCGGGAAGCAGGCGGCGAACTCACGCGCAGTTACGAACGGGTGGGCAGCCCGTCTCGCAGGTTGGCGAAACGGACGTGTCCACCATTTTTGTCGCTCGGCTTATGTCGAATTTCGAAAGTCCGTGAGGAGGGCGAACACGCCTCTACCAGGCTTGGAACAGCAGGCATTTCAGATAACGCGTCTCCGGCATCGCAACGAGCACGGGATGATCTCGAGACTGCGACCGTGCCTCGAGGAGGCGCAACTGCTTTCCGGCATCCCGGGCGGCTTCAACGACGAGCGCCATGAACGGCCCCTCACCGACGTGCTGAGAGCACGAGCAGGTTACGAGGAAGCCGCCGGGTCGGAGTAGACGCAGGGCGCGAAGATTGATCTCCTTATAGCCGGCGATCGCGTGCGGCACCGCGTGCTTGCTGCTCGCAAATGCCGGCGGGTCGACGATCACCATGTCGAACCGCGCCCCCTGGCGATCGAGCTCGCGCAATGCCTCGAATGCGTCCGCCGATTGATAGGAGGCGATCGTGGCGAGACCGTTCATATCGGCATGCCGGCGTGCCCACCCAAGCGCCTCCTGGCTCACATCGACACCCCGCACGGCGGCGGCCCCCGCCAACCCGGCACGGATCCCAAATGCGCCTGTATGACAGAACACCTCCAGCACGTCGGCGCCCTCAGATAAGTCAGCCACCGCCTCACGATTCTCGCGTTGGTCACAGAACCATCCAGTCTTCTGGCCCCGTTCCACATCCACCATGAAGCGCGCCTTGCCCTCGTAAATTTCGACGGTGGTCGGATGCTCGCCAAGCAGAAAGCGGCGCTCCAGCGGAAGCCCTTCCAAGACACGACTCTTTGCGTCATGCCGGGCGTAGACGGCGCTCGCCCCGCTCTCGTCACAGAGAAGACGGGCAAGATGCTCTTTGCGTTGATCCATGCCATACGACACGGCCTGCATGACAAGGAGATCGCCATACCGATCGACGATCAAGCCCGGCAGCCGGTCGCCCTCTGCGTAGAGCAGGCGGTAGGCAGTGGTACCGGCCACGACGCGTGCGCGAAGGACGACGGCTTCGCGGATGCGCCGCCGCCAGAAGGCGTCATCGATCGGCTCATCCTCGAGCGTGAGAAGCCGCACGTGGATTTTCGACTGCGGGTTGTAGAACCCGCGCCCGGCAAATTTGCCGAAGGGAAGCTCGACATCGACAAGGTCGCCGGGCGCCGGGTTGCCCTCAACCCGATCGAGGTCGCCGGCGAACAGCCACAGATACCCGGCCGCGACGCGATCTGCTCGTTGCCGCCGGATACGCACCTTTCCCGACACGCGCTCAACCATGATGGTGGTGGCTGTCCTTGATCCGTAGGCTCGGCAGATAGAGTCGGCTAGTATCCCGCTTGCTGTTTGAGCTTCATGATACAGCGAGTGAGCCGCTCCTGCTGGGCGGATTGTAAGGAGAGGAATCGGACACCGAACATCTCGCCTTTGACCCACTGTACCGCCGCGCGATCGACCTTCATCGGCCATGAAAAGTCAGGCATGAATAAGGAGAGTTTCACTTCAGTCCCGATGGGCGGCTGCGTCTCGCTTTCGATCCGGCACCCGCCTTTCGACAGATCTGCAACCGTGCCTTCCCCTTCCACGTCGTTTTCGATACCAGCAAAAAACACCCGCACACGATAGCGAAACCGTTCAGATGTCCGTGGCTGCATCGTCGACCCCTCACAGAAGCAGTGCCGGGGTACGGTACGTGAAACGCGATCGACGATGCAATCTCAATCCATCGTGTCGATGCTGGCGTACTGATGCTACGTGCGACTCCCGGCACTCCTTGTGGAGCCGCACGTGAAGGAGCACACGTGAGAACGTAGTCGAAGGCGCGCATTGAGCGGCGAGCAGAACCGGCGTTTGGTGTAGACAGAGCGTACACGGCCGCAGTCAACCTGTCCCTGCAAGGGGACAGCCTGTCCGGCGGATTCCGCCTCGCATTCACTCTTCCGAGTCGGAACACGCCTGCTCCGCGCAAATCGCAGAAGTTTGCGTATCCCCCGCCGCCCCCGGTTCGGGGCAACAAGGCGGTATGGATATGGCAACGATACGAACCAGCTATGTCGTGGAATCGGCGGTGTCCGCTTGCTCCGGTCTTCATCCACTACGGATCCAGAAGTCAGGAGAGTGATGCCGGATCTTATGGATTTTAGTGACGATCCGCGTCGGTATCCAATGGCTGAGGCAGCCGTACCGGCGGCCGGCATGTGGCGGGAGACTCATCGACTGGACTGGACTGAGTGGACTGACAAGGGAGAGCCACTATGATGATAGTCGGGCTGATTCTAGCAGTGGTTCTTGTTTTGACGGCGCTGTATGGGTTTGGGGTGCTACGAACGCCGTACACCAGCACCTTTCGCGTCGCCTTCTACTTTCTGCTGATCTTCTTCGTGGTCACGATCGTCGTCGGTGCCATCACGCAGTCCTATTACGGCTACGATCCAACGCCGCAAGGCCGCTAAGTGGCTGCCCGTGATCCACTGCCGTCCCGTCGCACTGAAGGTGCCGACTCTCGCCGCCACGCGCAGGAGCATCGCCCGACGGCAGATCGGCACCTGTGGGAAATTACGCCGATTCGCGACCTCTGTTGGATTGGGGCCGTCGCGGGATTGTTGTGGGCGGCATACCTCCTTCGCGACGTCTTCACCCCCGTTTTGATCGCCCTCACACTGGCATATCTGAGCAACCCGCTGCTGCGCTATGCGGAAGCGAGATGGCGGCTCCCGCGGCCAATCACGACGGCGGTGTTATTGCTGATCCTGGGCGTCCTCGGCGGGATCGTCGTCGCGTGGCTCGGCCCGCTCGTGATGGACCAAGTGCAGACGCTCGCGAGGAAGACGCCGCAGTACGTTGAAAGTGTGACCACCCGGTACGGCGTGACAATCGGCGTCTCCGCTCAATTGACCACGTTGATGGACCGACTGCGAGACAACCCTCTATCGGTGCTCCAGCCGCTGTTCCTGGGCACGACACAGGCCGTCGGCGTGATCGGTCAGGTGATCGGCGCGACCACTGAAGTCGCGCTCTTCGTCATTTTGCTTCCCATCTACTATTTTTTCTTTGCCTGGCACTTCGATCGAATGCTGTTCACTATCTGGCGATGGTGGCCCGCCAGTCGCAAGCCGGTCACGCTCAACTTGATCCGGCGGATGGATGACGCGGTCAGCGGCTTTTTTCGCGGCCGCGTGCTGATCGCCATTCTGAGCGGGGTGATGTATGCCGCCGGCTGGGCCTTCACGGGCGTGCCCTATTGGTTTCTCCTCGGTGCGGCGACCGGCCTGTTGACGATTGTGCCGTATGCGTCGGCCATTGGGTGGCCGCTCGCGATTCTGCTCAAGTATCTGGACGTCGTCACGTCTGGCAACGGTGACGGCCTGACCTTCATGTCCATTTTCTTCTGGCCCAGCGTGCCGTACTTGGCCGTGCAGTTCGTCGAAAGCTGGCTCCTCACACCGTGGATTCAAAGTCAATCCACCGATATGAGCGCCTTGACGGTGTTGATCGTCGTCTTTTTGGGCGGCGCCATTGCGGGTGTCGTCGGTTTGGTCGTCGCCATTCCGATCGCCGCCTGTATCAAAATCGTGTTTCAGGAACTGATTCTGCCGCGGTGGGAGCAATGGGCCGCCGAACACTGAGCGGCAGACGAGGCAGCGTGGTGATCGTTCCGTGAGCCGACGTAGTCTCGTGATCGCGATCACAGTGATCGTCGTCTTCTTTGTCGTCGTCGTGGCGTTGTGGGATTACCTGTGGGTCGCCTTGATGCAGACCGACGCGCTGGAGCCTAAATAGCTGATCCGAGAGTGCCCTGGCCCGCAACGGCTCGTCGTGTTCCGGCGGCTCTTCGCGCGGAGGTTCGGATGGCTCGGGCTCCTTCACCGGTGGTGCCGGCGTGGGCGGCTCTTGGCGAGGTTCCTTGTGCGTCGGTCCTTTTTCGTATTCGTGCGTCATGATCCGTTGGCGTTCCATACCACACGGATGACCATTTCGGGTATCAACGACGGGTGTGCATCGTTCGTCGGCCTGACACCGAGGCTCGAACGTCGGTCGTCTCCTCTCGTTGCCGTTCATCGACGGCACTGCATCGACTTCACCTATGGCCGACATCATGCGAGCCGAAGGTCGATCTAAACTGTGGCGCTAACGAGGAGGATGATCATGAACGGACAGGACGTTCAGAATCGAGGCGGCGCCAACGGTGTCGCCAACGGAACAAGCGGCATTGAGCAGGACAGCCGGAAGGAGAGTCTACGACGGATGCTCTTGGAGCGGCGGCAGGCCCTCACGCGAGAAATCGACGAGCTGTTGGCGCAACGGCGCACGGACCAGCGGCTGCAACGCGAGCAATCGGTCGCCGATCCCGGCGATCTCTCGCTTCAGGACGCAACGGGCGATCAGCAAATCTCGATACTCGAAATTCGAAACCGTATGCGGAACCAGGTGGACGAGGCGTTGCGTCGTCTCGAAGAAGGGACGTACGGCATCTGCGAGGACTGCGGCAGGCCGATCAGCCCCGAACGGCTCAAAGCTGTGCCGTTTGCCCGGCGGTGCGTCGATTGCCAACGCCAGGCGGAGCTCCTTGAGCGGATCGAAAAAGAGCCGGACCGCCACGAAATGTAACTGGGTGTGCGCCGGCACCCGTTCGAGAGACGGTGAACCCGGCGCGCCCTACATTGTGTCCGCCTGAACAGGAATCAGGATCGTCGGCACGTCGAAGATAACGGAACGGCGGGCGGCCCTTTCGTCCCTTCGTCATCCCCCTGACGCACGAACCCCTTGACAAAGTCCGCTTTCTCGCTTAGGAGTGGCATCCTACACCATTGGATTGTCTAGGAGAGGTACGATGACCAAATCGGACTTAATCGAAGCCGTGTCCCTCCAAGTGACGACGTTGACGAAGGCTCAGGCCGAGCGCGTCGTCAATCTCATGTTCGACACGATCCGTGACTCCCTCCACAAGGGCGATAAGGTCGAGATTCGAGGCTTCGGCAGTTTCCGGCTTCGCTCCCGGCGTTCGAAAGAGGGCCGCAACCCCAAGACCGGTCAGGCAGTCAGCGTTCCAGCGAAGAAGGTCCCTTTCTTCAAGGCCGGCAAAGAGCTCAAAGAGCTGCTGAATAGCCAAGGCTAAGGCCATCAGTTCGCCGTTTGTCCTTCCAGCGTGCTTTGTCTTTACTTGAGCCGCAGTATCTTTCTCCCCACCAGTAGCCACGCGAGCGACCTTCTCGGATCCACCCTGTCATTGACGCCGGTCATTCCGATGTGTGCGCTCACGTTCGCACACCGCGCACAGCCGCCGCTCAACAGTGACGCTCCTACCCTCTTCCTCATTCCGGGCTGATACACGATCCGACCCCGGTGCGCCAACATGCCTGTAGTGACAATCGGGAAGGGACGCCTATGAAAGCCGTTGGCCATACGAGATGGGCCATTGCCGAGGGCTACATCCCAGCTTACAGCCATGGTCCGGAGCCGCAGTTTACGAGCCACGAGACGGCGTGCCTGTTGAATGCTTCGGACCGCGACGCCCATGTCGAGATCACGATCTTCTATTCCGATCGGGAGCCGGTCGGCCCATACCGGGTGACGGTGCCGGCGCGTCGGACGAAGCACGTCCGCTTCAACGATCTCACAGACCCGGAACCCGTGCCGCGCGATACCGATTATGCGAGCGTGATCGAGTCCGATGTCCCGATCGTCGTGCAGCATACGCGCCTCGACTCACGGCAAGCCGAAAACGCCTTGATCACGACGATTGCCTACGCCGATTGATTGCGGCCCGCACTGTAGGGTGAGCCTCAGGCCCAAGGAAAGGAGTCATGTCGGCTTTAGCACATAGCGTTCAGCAAATTCATCGTGGCACCGGAGTGCGCCCCGCACGCGTCGATACGCCGATTGAACGGCTGCACGTGTCCGCCTATCTGATCCCCACCGACGGGCCGGAATCAGACGGAACCCTCGAGTGGCACCATACGATCCTCGTGGTCGTCGAGGCAGAGGCCGGGGGACAACGCGGGCTCGGCTATACCTATGCCGATTTGGGCGCCGCGCAACTCGTGAAGGAAATGCTCGCCCACGTCGTCGAAGGCCGGGATGCGATGGCCGTCCCCGACTGTTGGTGGGCGATGCTTCACGCCGTGCGCAATATGGGCCGCCCGGGCATCGCCTCAACCGCCATTTCGGCGGTCGATGGTGCGCTGTGGGACCTCAAGGCCAAACTCTTGAACATGCCCGTGGCCACCTTGCTTGGGATCGTGCGGGACAGCGTGCCGATCTACGGTAGCGGTGGATTCACTTCGTATTCGCTGAAGCAGCTACAGGAGCAACTCGGCGGGTGGGTCGAAGCCGGTATCCCGCGGGTGAAGATGAAGGTCGGACGGGAACCCGACCAGGACCTCAATCGCGTCAAAGCGGCGCGGGACATCATCGGCCCGGAAACCGAATTGTTCGTGGATGCCAACGGCGCGTATAGCCGAAAGCAGGCCTTGGCGTTCGCCGAGGCGTACTCCGTCCACGAGGTCATGTGGTTCGAGGAACCGGTCTCCTCCGACGATCTCGACGGGCTACGACTGGTCCGCGACCGTGCGCCGGCTCCGATGGAGATTGCCGCCGGGGAATACGGCTATGACCTCTTCTATTTTCGTCGCATACTGGAGGCCGAGAGCGTCGACGTGCTGCAAGCCGATGCGACCCGGTGCGGCGGGATTACAGGCTTCTTGAAAGTCGGGGCCCTGTGTGAAGCGCGCCCCCTGCCGCTCTCGGCGCATTGCGCGCCCTCGCTGCATGTGCATCCCAGCTGCGCCATCGGGCCGCTCCGCCATATCGAATATTTTCATGACCACGTCCGCGTCGAACATTTGCTGTTCGACGGCGCGGTAAATCCCGTTGACGGTCGTCTGCATCCCGATCTCTCGCGGCCGGGCTTGGGACTCGAGTTGAAGCGGGCCGACGCCGAACGTTATGCCATGTAACGCTGTCCAGTCCTCCGCGCAGTTTCCGCGATGACCACGGCCCGCCCCCGCCGCTCTGCCCCTCATCACATCTCGCCGGAGGAACAGCATCACCGTCGACAGCGCGTCCTCACGCAAGGCATGCCGTCGATCGCCGGCAGTATCGCGGCAGCCGTCGTCGCGAAACACGGCAACCTGTTCTTTCTCGCGCCGCGGAACGGAGAAATCCCGCTGCACGGCCGGCATGGCTTCGGTCTCTACTACCACGACTGTCGGTACCTGAACGGCTACGAGATGCTCATCGGCGACGTTCATCCCGAATCCTTGGCCGCGACCGCTGCGGCGGGGTCGCGGGCGGCATTTCAACTGACAACGCCAGACGTTCATACGCCTCGCGGATTGATCGAAAAGGAGACGCTCGGCATCACGTGGGAGCGCATTCTCGACGCCGATCAGTGCACGCTGTATGACAAAATCTCGCTGCAGAACTTCGGCGCCCAACCGGTCGAGATTCCAATCGCGCTCACTTTCGGCGCCGCCTTCGAGGATCTCTTCGCGATTCGCGGGATGGTCCCCGACAAGTTCGGGACCCTGCTGGCGCCGTCATGGCGAAACGGTCACTTGTGGTTTCTCTATGAAGGAGCGGACGGTCTGTATCGGAGCCTGACGGTGCGATTTGCGTCGCCGCCCTTCACCCGGCGTGGGACGACGGCCGCTTTTCAGACCCTCCTTAACGCCGAGGAGCGCCACGACCTCTTCATATCGCTCATCGTAACGGAAACGGACGATCGGCAGGCGGCCTTCCCTCAGGAGCATCGCCCCTCGGATCTTACGATCATCGTCTCGGATCTCGAGCGCGCCTCGCGCTATTGGCTCGATCAGCAAACGCAGCTGGAGAGCAATGCGTTGCTGCTGAACCGCGTCGTCCATCGTTCGTTGTTAGACTTGCACGTGCTGAAGAGCCGTCTGGACGGGCAACCCTACTTTTCTGCTGGCGTTCCCTGGTTCGTGACGCTGTTCGGACGCGACAGTCTGATCACGTCACTTCAAACGCTGGCCTTTCATCCAGCGATCGCCGAAGGGACGCTCCGCATCCTGGCCCGCTACCAGGGACAGAAGACGGACGGCTGGCGAGACGAGCAGCCGGGAAAGATTCTGCATGAGCTGCGGGTGGGCGAAATGGCACGGCTCAATGAGATTCCTCAAACCCCGTACTATGGGTCGATTGACGCGACGCTGCTTTTTCTGATCCTCCTGGCCCGCCACGCCGCGTGGACCGGGTCACTGGCGCTCTTCGACGAGCTCCGCCCGTCCGTGGAACAAGCGCTCGACTGGATGGAACGGTATGCGGACTCCGATCGCGATGGCTACCTCGACTACAAGAGCAGCTCCGAGAAGGGCCTCGTCAATCAGGGCTGGAAGGATTCCGGCAATGCGATCGTCAACCGAGACGGCAGCCTTGGCGAACCGCCCATCGCGCTCGTTGAGGTGCAGGGGTACGCGTACATGGCGAAGATCCTCGTTGCCGATCTCTACCGCCGAAGGAGGGATGAAGCACGAGCCGAGCGCTTGCTCACCACCGCGCGCCTCCTTCGTGAACGGTTCACCGAGGATTACTGGATGGCGGATCGCGGATGTTTCGCGTTAGCACGGGAAGCACGCGGACGGTTGTGTGCGGTCGTCTCCTCCAACGCCGGCCACGTCCTGTGGGCGGGTCTCGCCGACGACGCGCAGGCGCGCCAGACGGCGGACCGGCTGATGGAACCGGATATGTTCAGCGGCTGGGGCATTCGGACCCTCGCCTCCACCGAACGGCGGTACAATCCGATCGGCTACCATTTGGGGACGGTATGGCCGCACGACAATTCGATCATCGCCGCCGGCTTCCGACGATACGGCTATGACGAGCACGCCGCACGGATTTTCACCGGGATGCTGGAGGCCGCGATGGAGTTCGAACACTATCGCCTCCCGGAAGTCTTTGCCGGGTTTTGCCGTGAAGAGTACGGGGTGCCGGTACACTATCCAGTTGCGTGTCACCCTCAAGCATGGGCCGCTGGGGCTGTCCCCTATCTCGTCGAGACCGCGCTCGGCCTCGTCCCCGAAGCCTTCGAACAAAGACTGCGAATCGTCCGACCGTCTTTGCCGGCATTCATCGAGCACCTGACGCTGCGCAATCTCCGGGTCGGCACGGCCACCCTTGATCTGCGATTCCAGCGCGGGCCGGACGGGACCGTCCACGTCGACGCATCAACGATTCATGGCTCGCTGGACATCCACATCGACTCCGCTCATCCTCCATCGGTGTGATGAAAGTTTGCCCAACTCGCCCTTCAACCGCCGACGCCCGATCGCCCGGCCGCCCACTATGCCGACCGTCCCGCATTGCCTAGACTCAGGAGAGTGAGTGCGAGGAGGATGCGATGAAAACAATCGTGGCCTTGTTCCATGAGAAAGGAACCGCACAAGAGGTGATCGACGAAGTGGTCGATATCGGGGTCGCACGCGACCATGTGATGTTGCTCAAAAATCAGGAACCGACGGGCAAGACGACGCCGTCGCCCGAGACCGACGCAACGCTGGCGGCCGACGTGAAACGGGCGTTGGGCCTAGGACTCGCCGAACCGGATGCCTATCACGCCGAACCGGTACAAGACGGCGGGTATGCCGTCACCGTCAAGAGCGACGATCGGCTGGCTGATCGCGCCGTGGAAGTGGTCGGGCGTCACCGCCCCTTCGATATGATCGTGAAGGACGGTGATTGGCCTATCCCTCAGCCTGGTCTTGGCGCGACAGAGACCGCCGGTTGACCGACCTGCCGGCCATGGCGCGCCAGATACCAGCCGGTCGCGGTATCCCATCACCGGAAGCGGAGTCGCTGCGCGAGCAGGGATCGCGGGCGATGCGCATGACAACTGAACGGAAGCTCAACCGGCGCGCTGACTGACGGTCGGCTTGGCGGGCACGGCATCCTCGGCTGGAACGATTCGTGATCCCGCGCGATTCGCGTAGACTGCGGTGAATTCCGCACCGAACAGGAGGATCTGCGTGGAGTAGTACACCCAGACAAGGATGAGCACGAGTGAGCCGGCGGCGCCATAGGCCGACGCCACGTTGCTCTTGCCGAGATAGAGGCCGATCAGGAATTTTCCGATCGTGAACAGGATGGCGGTCAGCGCCGCACCTACCCAGACGTCTTTCCACGCGACCTTCGCATCCGGCAGCAGCTTGAAGATCATGGCGAAGAGCGCGGTGATCACCGCCAACGAGACGACAAAATTGACGACGTGCAGGACCGCTTCGGGCACCGGCAACCAGCCTTGGAACCATTTGCCGAGGACCGCCAGCGCAGCGCTGATGACGAGCGACACCAGCAGGAGAAACCCGGTGCCGAGGACCGCGAGAAATGAGACGAAGCGATCCTTCAGCATTTTCATCAGGCCAATCCCCGGCTTCGGCTCGACGCCCCAGATTGCGTTGAGTGAATCTTGCAGTTGACCGTAGAAGCCCGAGGCACCGAGGAGCAGCGTGGCGATCGCAATGGTCGTAGCCACCACCCCGGTCGACGGCTGCTGTGCGCGGGCGAGCATATCCTGGATGGTCGCGGCGCTTTGCGGTCCGACCAGGGCAGCGATTTGTTCGATGATGTAGCCTCGCGCGGCTTCTTCGCCGAACACCAGCCCGATCACGGCGATGATCATGACGAGCAGCGGCACAATCGAGAAGACCGTGTAGTAGGCCAGTGCCGCCCCAAGCCGTGGGACACGGTCGGCACTCCACTGTTGCCCGGTCTCCTTGAGAAGGTGCCACCACCGCCGCCATTGCATGCGTTCACAGTAGCGTGGGCCGGAGAAAAGCAGTATCGGAACCAGTGAAGGATCCTGTCAGGCGAGACCGGGGTAGCAGGCTAGAGGTGCTTGGCGGCATAGGCCGGCTCGGGGGCTGGCGAGGCGCGATCCCCGGAATCGACAGTGTGGCGGGAGCCAAGGGACCATCGTTCGGCAACAAGCGCATGGATGGCCGGGACGATGAACAGCGTCAAGATCGTCGAGACCAGCATCCCACCGACGATGACATAGCCGATCTGCCGCCGCCCGGCCGACCCCGCTCCCGTGGCCATGGCGAGCGGCACGGCGCCCAAAATCGTCGCGAGCGTCGTCATGAGGATCGGCCGCGCCCGGCGCACCGCTGCTTCGATGGTCGCGCTCATCACATCGAATCCCTCGGCCTGTAACTGGTTGGCGACGTCCACGATGAGAATCGCGTTCTTCGTCGCCAAGCCCAGCAGCATGATCAGGCCAATCTCGCTGTAGACGTTCACCGTGCCGTGCAGAATCAGCAACGTCAGCAGCGCACCGGTGACGGCCGGCGGCACGGCGAACAGGATCGTGAACGGATGGAGAAAACTCTCAAATTGCGCCGCGAGCACAAGATAGATCACCAGAAACGCGAGGAAGAACGTCGTCAAGAGCGCGCCGCTGGCTTGCTTGAACTCTTTCGCCTCGCCGCTGTACGCGATCCGCACGGACAGCGGCAGTGACTCGCGCGCGAGGGCCTCGATGTGGCTCAGCACCTCGCCCAGCGTGTACCCGCTCGCCATACCGGCCGTAATGGTGGCGGCCCGCATACGGTCGTGATGGATGAGTTCGGTCGGGACTCCGGTCTCATCGACGGTGACCACATTGTTGAGCTGCACGAGCGCGCCGCGTTCGCTGCGCACGTACAAGGCCCCAATGTCCGACGGCTTCGCACGGTCCCGATCGGCCATTTTCACGACCACCGGGTGCTCCCGCCCTCCTTGCGTGAACGTCGTCACGACCCGGCCGCCCAGCAAGGTCTCCAACGTCCGCCCGATGTCGGCGATGGAGATGCCGAGATCGGCCGCCTTATTCCGGTGCACGTACACATCCAACTCGGGTTTGCTGAGTTCCAAATCGTTCTGTACGTTGACGACTCCCGGATACGCCTTCAACCGATCCACCATGGTGCCTGCCGCGCGCTCCAATTCCTCATACGACGCGGCGCCGAGGATGAGTTGCACGGGTGCCTTGGTCCCCGCCTGCTCGAAGGCCGGTGGATGAACCGGAAACGCTTGAATGCCGGGGATCGTCGCGATGCCGGGCGCCAAGTCGGCCACGATATCCTGTTGCGATCGCGGCCGATCGTCCCAATCCGTCAACGTCACCCACGTTCCGGCGCGCGTCACACGGGTCGGTCGCGTACCGGTTGCGACCCAGGTGAAGTAGGTCCGGATCTCGGGCACGGTCGCGAAGAGCGCTTCGAGTTGGCGTACGTAGTGGTCGGTGTAGCGAATGGTGGCGCCTTCGGGGGCGGTCATCGACACCATGAACGCCCCACTGTCTTCGACGGGGGCCAGTTCGGCCGGCAGAGCCCGGTACAGCCAGGCGCCGCCGATCACCAAGATGAGGCTCGTGGCTAATGCGAGGCCACGGGCCTCGATGACGCCGGCCAACGCGAGACGGTAGTTCGCCAGCGCCCGCTGGGAGAGGGAATTGAGCGTGCGGCGCGGCCAAGGGTCCCGGCATTCGTGGCCGACGTTCCGGTGGCCTCTCAACAGCCGCGCGCTCATCATCGGCGTCAGGGTCAACGCGACAAAGCCGGACAAGAGCACCGAGCCGGCCACCGCGACAGCCATTTCGGCAAAGAGGCGAACCGTGGCGCCGCGCAAGAAGAAGAGCGGCATGAAGACGGCCACGAGCGTGACCGTCGTGGCCAGGACCGCAAAGCCGATTTCGCGGCTGCCCTCGCGCGCCGCGGCCATCGGCGACTGTCCGCCTTCGATGCGACGGTGGATGTTCTCGAGCATGACGATCGCGTCGTCGACAACCAGCCCGATCGCGAGCACGAGGCCCAACAGCGTCAGCATGTTGATCGAGTAGCCGAAGGCGTACATGAAGGTGCAGGCGCCGATGATGGAAGCGGGAATCGCGACGGCAGGGATCAGGGTGGCCCGCGCGCTGCCGAGAAACAGATAGATGACAAGCACGACGAGCCCAAGCGAGATCGCCATCGTGGCGTACACTTCCCGGATCGCGCGCTCGATGTAAACCGATTGATCCGAGGCCACCGCGAGCGTCATGCCGTCCGGGATCGTGGGGACGAGGTCGGCATAGATCTCTTTGACGGCGGCCGCCACGGCGAGCGTATTGGCCTTGGACTGCTTGACGATCCCGATCCCGACGGTCGGCCGACCGTTGACCCGGACGTACTTGCGGTCATCTTCCGCGCCGATTTCCGCAAAGCCGACGTCCTCGAGGCGAATCGGATAGCCGTCGCGGGTCGCGATCACGACCTGGTTGAACTGCTCGGGCGTCTGCAACTCCCCGTGCGTCCGGACGCTGAACTCGAGCCGGTCGCTTTCAATGCGGCCCGAAGGGATGGCGACGTTTTGCCCGCGCAGGGCGGCTTCCACGTCTTGAACCGTCAACGCGCGCGCGCTGAGGCGATCCGCGTCTAGCCAGATCCGCATCGCATACTGGCGCGCGCCCCAGATCCACACCGCCGCCACTCCGGGAATCGACCCGAGTCGGTCCTTGATGGACCGCACCGCATAATCGGTCAATTCCAACTCGGTATACCGCTCGCTGAACAGCGCCAGCCACATGATCGCCTGCGCGTCGGCGCTCGCCTTGGAGATGATCGGTTCTTCGATCCCGGCTGGAAGACTCCGACGGATGCTTGTGACCCGGTCTCGGACGTCGCTGGCCGCGCCGTCGAGGTCGCGGGTCAACTCGAACTCAAGGGTGATCTGTGAGACTTCTTCGCTGCTCACGGACCGAAACGTCTTGACACTCTCGATTCCGCTCAACGCCTCCTCCAGCACGGAGGTCACATCCGTTTCCACGAGTCGGGCACTTGCCCCGGTGTAGACGGTCCGGACGGAGACAATCGGCACCGAAATGTCGGGATATTGCCGGACCGAGAGGCGGGTGAACGCCAAGACGCCGAACAGGACGACCGCCAGCGTCATGATCGTCGCGAGCACCGGTCGGGCAATCGACAGCTGCGAGATGCTCATGAACGGGGAAGGAATCGGCGATGGGGGAAGGACGATCGTGTCGCAGGAGTGACGATCACTGTTGCGCGCGTAGGGGCTGTGATGGTGCGGGGTGCGCCAGCGCCGCCACCCGAGCTCCATCCTTCAACTTATGTTGTCCGACGCGTACGATGTGATCCCCTTCCCGGACTCCGCTCGTGATCTGTACGAGCCCTCGTTCCCGGACGCCAAGGGTCACTTCGGTCCAACGGGCAATATCCTCCTCGACGCGATACACGAAGTTTTTATCGCGTTGGAGGATCACGGCCTCCTCCGGCACCAGGAGGGCGTGCGGGTGCTCACCAAGCGTGAGGTGCACATTCGCAAAGAGTCCCGGGCGAAGCTGTCCGGCCACATTGCGAATCGTCGCCCGAACGCGAACCGCGCGGCTGCTGGAGTCGATGCGCGGATCGAGCACGTAAATCTCACCCGTGAATCGAGCGGTCGGATCGGCATCGGTCGTGACGTCGACACGTTGCCCCACGGAAAGGCGATGCAGATACGTCTCAGGAACTTTGAAGTCGATCTTCAGCGTGCGAATATCCTCCAGGTTGACCAGGTCCTGCCCGGGCTGCACGTAGTCGCCGGGAGAGACGCGGCGAATCCCGATAAAACCCGAGAAGGGCGCCCGGATCCGCGTCTTCAGGAGCTTCGTCTGATACAGCGCATAATTCGCTTCCGCGGCATTGAGCGTCGTCACCGCTTGATCGATCTGCTGTTGTGACACGAATGGATTTTGGTTCCCCATCAACTGCTTCATCCGGTCGTAGGTCACCCGCGCGATTTTCAACTGAGCGGTGGCTTCGGCGAGATGTGCCTGCACCTCGGCATCGTCCAACTCGATCAGCACGGTGCCTTTCTCGACCGCCTGCCCTTCGATGAAGCGAACGTTCGTGATCAGGCCGGCGATCTCGGGGCGAATCATGACCGATTCGTTGGCCTCCAACGTGCCGACCGCTCGCACGGCTTCGGCGACCGTCCCGCTCGTGACCGTCGCAAGCTCGACCGCGATGGCTGCCGGCGGCGCGTCAGCCGGCCCTGGAAGACCGGTCGCTTTGCCCGTCCAGCTATAGACCGCAAGCACGGTCGTGGCCAGTACGGCTAATACCACACTGACGACCCACAACCGGCGGGACGACCTATCACGCCGTGCATCGGAGCCCGACGAGGAAGAGGAGGGAGGAGAATTCACGTAGGGCTGATTCATACCGCGGCATTCTGCGCCATTAGAGAGAATTGATCAATCAGGGCAAGAACGTACGTCGACATCCTCCGGCATACCCGCGATTTAGCAGGGAGAACTGTGGAGCAGCGCGCGAGCCGGTGCTCGCAGCGGACTAATTACGACTTCGTAGTCTACACGCGTGCGACAGGGTACGGATTCTACGGACGGTGGCACATCCAGCTTTCCGATAGTACAACGCCTGCGCTTCCGTTATCTCTCAGGGAGAGGAATTCCAATCTTTACTACGCCTGTCACGAACAGAGGAGGCATTCATGGCCCTCTTCGATGAGCTACCGAAGTCCTGGTTATCGAGCGCGCTTGTCGGCATCGGCGCGGCACTCGTCGCGCCCGCTGTCCTTCCCGCCCTCGGATCCGGCATCCGCCCATTGGCAAAGAGTGTGCTGCGCGGGGGCATCTTGGCGTACGACAAAGCTCGCGAGCTGGTGGCGGAAGCGGGCGAGGACATGAGTGACCTGATCGCTGAGGTTCGCTCTGAAATGGACGCCGAACACCACGCGATGGAGGGCGGACAGGGTCAGCGCGAAAGTCCGATCATTACGCCGGCCGGCGCGCATCAAGAGGCAAACAAGACCTCCACGTGAGCGCACGATTCTCAGACCTTCATCTCGCCCACGCCCTCCCCGGTCGCATCCGGGTGCGCGCGCACCGGTTCAAACGGCGACCCGAGCACGCACATGAGGTCGCTCGCCGGCTGGCCACCATCCACGGCGTCCATCAGGCCGAAGCCAATCCCACGACGGGGAGCGTCACCGTTCATTACGAGCCGTCGGCATTACGATCCGTCGAATTTCTGCTGAAACTCGCCGCCGCCTTCGGGCTCTCCGCCGCCGACATCGAACCCAAAGAACTCGAAGAGTGGCTCCAAGCATTTGGCGCCTCTCCGGACGGGTCGATGGACGTGCGGCGAACCTTTGAAGGCGCGTGGCAAGGTCTGAATCGCGTCTTTGCCGACGTGACCGGCGGTCGAGTCGATCTCAAATTCATCTTTCCGGTCGTGCTGCTCGTCCTCGGGGTTCGAAGCGTGATGGGTGAGGAGAAGTTGGCGTTCCCCAAATGGTACGAATTTTTTTGGTTCGCCTTTGGGGCGTACTTCACGCTGAACAAGCCCGAGTCCCAGAACGACGCCGCGACGTGAGCGGACCTTCCGGTCGATGCCGCTGTCTTGCACGATAGTTCACGCGCTGCCGTCGCGAGTGCGGCTCCGAATCCACGAAGTCGTGGACGAAGAGCGCGCGCGTCGATTGACCGGTTTTCTCACCGATCAGCCGGGAATCGCGGCGGTCCGGGTCAATCCGCTGTGCCGGTCGGCCATCGTGGCATTCGATCCGACGCAGTGGACGGCGGCCCGATTGTGCGCCCTTCTTTCGTCCCTCCCTGATTCGACGTTGACGGAATATACGGCCCGAAAACCCGGCCTGCCGAAACCGGCGGATGAAGCGAGCGGTCATTCTGGCTTCGAGTTGATTCTTTCCACCGGCACGCTGCTACTCGGCTACCTCGGCTCTTCCCTCGGCGGACTGCTGATGCCGTGGCTCTTTGCCGGCAGTGCGATTCCCATGTTGAGTCGAGCGTTCGAAGCGTTGACGAGGCGGGGCGTCTTGACCGTGGACGTCCTCGATGCGAGCGCGGTCGGCGTCCTGATCGTGCAGTCCCGACTCTCGACCGCGGTGTTCATGGTCTGGCTCGTCAACCTCGCCGATTTCATCCGCAACGCGACGATGGCTCGCTCCCGGCGGGCGCTCAGTTCGATGCTCGACATCGCCCCCATCGAGGCGTGGGTGCTGCGGGGCGAGGTCAAGAGCCGTGTGCCGGTGACGACGCTGACGGCGGGCGACATCGTCGTCGTCTACCCCGGCGAACGGATTCCAGTGGACGGCACCGTCATTTCAGGATCGGCGTGGGTCGATCAACAGAGCTTGACGGGCGAATCCATGCCGATCGCCGTCTCTGACGGAGACCCGGTGTTCGCCTCGACCGTCTTGCGCGAGGGAAAGCTCTACATCCGGGCAGAACGGATCGGGGAAGGGACGGAGGCCGCGAAAATCGTTCGGCTGATCGAAGACGCTCCGACACGCGACACGCGGATGCAAAATTATGCCGAACAGTGGGCCAACAGCCTCGTGCCGTTTAGTTTTGGCTCCGCGGTCGCCGCCGGCGTCCTGTGGTCGGATCTCAACCGTGCCTCCTCGCTGCTCATCATCGACTACGGCACCGGCATCCGCGTGGCAGCCCCGACGACCGTGTTGGCCGCGATGACGAAAGCCGCGGGCCGCGGGATTCTGTTCAAGGGCGGCCGGGCATTTGAGCGTCTCGCGGAAGTCGACACGGTGATGTTCGACAAGACCGGGACATTGACCGCCGGACGGCCCGACATTGTCGATGCGCAGGCGTACCACCCGGCGTTTCACACCGACGACTGTTTGCGCCTCGCGGCGTCCGCCGAGCGCCGGCTCACGCATCCGCTGGCCGAGGCGATCGTGCGGACGGCAGTCCAGAAGGGGTTGTCGATCCCCGAGCGGGCCGATTCCCATTTTTATGTCGGACTCGGCGTGCACGCGCAGGTCAACGGGTACGCGGTGGACGTCGGCAATGAACGATTCATGGCCTCGCGCGGCATCTCGCTCGCGTGCGCGCAGCCCGACCTTCAACGCATCGGCCGGCAGGCCGCATCGGCGATCTGCGTCGCCGTCGATCGCGAACTGATCGGCGTGCTCGCCTATGCCGATCCGCTCCGACAGGAAGCGCGCGACGTGGTTTGTGCCCTACGCCGACATGCGCGTCACGTGGTCATGCTGACGGGGGATCATCCCGCCGTGGCCGCCTCGGTCGCCGCCTCCCTCGGCATCACGGCCTACGCGGCCGACCTCTTTCCCGAGCAAAAGGTCGAGATCGTCAAGCGGTGGCAACAGGCCGGGCACAAGGTCGCCGTCATCGGGGACGGCATCAACGATTCGCCGGCACTCGCTCAAGCGAATGTCGGGATCGCGGTGAACGGCGGCGCCGACATTGCGCGCGAGACGGCGGATGTGGTTCTGCTCCGCGGCGGCCTGTGGAAAATTCCCCTGGCGTTCGACATCGCGCACGAGGCCGTGGCGCTCGTCAAACAGAATTGGACGCTGATCGCGGTCCCGAACACGGTCGCGTTGGCGCTCGCGTTCGCGGGCGTCCTCGGCCCCGCCGGCGCCACCCTCATCAGCAACGGCTCCACGATCATCGCCGCCGGCAATGCGCTCCGCCCGTTGTTGAAACCATAATCGTGTACGCCCGTCATGTCTGAAGTCCCGATCGTCGACCTGCCCGAGCCGCAGAAGCTCTCGTCGATGGCGACGCATCTGCTCGAGGAGTGCCGGATGGTCCTTCCCGGCGTGCAGGCGCTCTTCGGGTTTCAATTGATCGCCGTCTTCAATCAAACCTTTTGGGAGCGGCTCTCCGCCAGCCATCGGCTGGTCCATCTCGTGGCCCTGTTCGTCATCGCGATCGCGATCAGCCTCGTCATGGCGCCGGCCGCCTATCACCGCTTGACGCACTTGGAAACCATTTCACGGCGCTTTATCGTGATCTCATCACGCCTGCTGCTCGTGAGCATGTTTCCGCTCATCGTCGGGATCTGCCTCGACTTTTTCCTCATCGCCGACCTCATCGTCGAGAACGACGCCCTCAGCATCGGGCTTGCCATCACGCTGTTTCTCGCGTACGTCATCCCCTGGTTCATCGTGCCGCTCGTGTACCACCGCGGCGGCCATGCGGCGGCTTCCGTTTCCCGGCCCTCGCCACCCGCCTCCCGCCGCGTCGTCTGACCCCTTGCCTTTTCGCCCAAACGACGATATACACCGCCGGCCTTTTTCCTTCCGAGCGAGGAGGACGGAATGGCGGATCGGGTGTACGTCCACGTGGTCAAGGGTCGCTTACGGGTGAGGCTCTCAGAGCTCAAGCAGGATCGACAACGCGCGCAGGAGACTGCCCGGCGGCTCAGCGCCTGGACCGGCGTCCAGGCGGCATCGTGGAATCCCACGACGGGGAGCCTGTTGATTCACTATGACGCGGCTCACCTGCACGGCACCGAGCTGCTCGCGGCGCTCGGCGTCCATCCCTCCTGTCCGTTGCCTCATCGGTTGGCCGAGCATCGCATCGACGCAGGGTGGCATCGCGCCCAGGAAGTAATCAACACGACCACGACGGCGGCGGTGAGAAGTTTCACGGAACCGACGCCGATGACGCTCACGAGCGGCCCAAAGCGGTCCGCCGCCCAACCGAAGATCGTCATCCCGAGCATCGCGAGCCCCATCGTCGCGGTATTGAAAACCCCGAACACGCGGGCGAGCAGCTCCTTTGGCGTGAGCTGTTGGAGGGAGGCCGAGACGATCGGCGTGACGACGCCGGAGCTGGCTCCGATCACGGCAATGAAGACCGCGGCGAGGGTCAGCGAGGACGTCCAACCGACCGCGAGCACGGCGGCCCCGCCGAAGAGGGCCGAGCCGGCGATCAGCCAGAAGCGCGGGCAAATATCCGTTTGCTTCTTCAGCGTCAACCAAATCGTCGCCCCCAGGATCCCGACACTCAACGAGGACCACAACCATCCCAGTTCGACGGAAGAGGTGTGTAACATACGTTCGCCGATCACCGGCAGCATGAACACAAAGCCGGTGGCTCCCATCGTGAACAGTGCCGCGCCGACCATCAGAAAGAACAACAAGCGGCGCTCGCAAAACACGAAGCGAAAGCCCTCGCGCAGATCCTTCAAGACGACCTTCCCGGACAAGGTCGCCTGATGCTTCAACCCCTTTTCATCGATGTGAACGGGAAGCTTACAGAGCGCCGAGACGATGAAGCCCACGGCGTTGACGTAGAGGACGTTCTGGGCCCCGATGACGGCGATCAACAGACCGCTCAGCGCGGGACCGAGCAATTGCCCGATCGTCATGCTGCTCTGCATGATCGCGTTGGCGGACGTGAGCTGCTCCTTCTTCACGATCAACGGAATGGCCGCATTGAGCGCCGGGCCGTAGGCCATCCCAAACAGGGCGATCAGGAAGACGATGACGTACAGCCACACCAAGGTGAGCAGGCCCATGACGTAGAGCACCGGGATCAGGGCGAGCAGGCCGGCCCGGATGACGTCCATGATGATCATGGCCATGCGCTTGGGCACCCGGTCGAGCACGACGCCGGCGAAGGGACCGAGCACCAGCGGCGGCACGGTCTGCAGCACGCCGATGATCGTCATTTTCAGCGCCGAGCCCGTGAGGTTGTAGACAAACCACAGCAGGGCCACCTTCGTGACGCCGTCCCCGATTTGCGAGATGACTTGCCCGGCCCAGAGCCAGCCGAAACTCTTCAGCTTGAGCAGTTGACGCCATGCGGCGAACCCAGACGGCGGCGATTGCTGTGTGGCCATACTCCTCGTTCGCCTGCAGGCTGCGTGTACGGTGCAGCGACTGGCGCTCAGACCATTTGCGGGCGGTTGTGGTGAACGATCAGCCGAAGACGACCGTACTGAAGCGGTCGGTCGGGGTCGCGCGTGTACTTGCTCTGATCTTCCCCGATGTCCACCACACCCAGCGGTAAGGTCAGTTCCTGCCGCAGGTGGGGAAACGCCGTCTCCAGCGCAAGATCCACGACCTCATTGGTGCACCCGGTGACTTCCGCATTCAGGTCGCGCTCGTCATCGAAATCCACCGTGATCCGCTCCTCTGGGTCGATCCACTTGCGAATGATGTTCGCCTTCTCTTCGTTCTGCATCGTGCCTCCATCCATGCCATGTACCAGGTGGTATTCCTCGCCGTTCCTGCGACCGTCCCGGCGTTCATGACCCTGGGCGGCCAGTGGGCCTGGACGTCGGGCACCGCCACGCCGACCCCTCGTTATCGCTGGGACCCGGGCTTCTGGACGATGTCGTCGAGGTACTCCCAAAGATCCGGGCTCAAGCCTTTGATGTCCTTGCGACTGATGACCGGTTGGAGCTGCTCCTTCGTCGCGTTCAACACGACGCGGCCACTCTCGCGGTTCACCTTGAAATCGCTCCACGCCAACGGCACCAATTGTTCGCTGTCCTTCAGCGCGATCACCCCGTACTCGATCTTCCCGGTCCTCGAATCGAGGATCAGCTTATCGAGCGTGCCGACCGGCTGCCCCTCCGCGTTCTTGACCGTCGCGTCCGTGAGGGTATTTTTTCCGCCGGCGTCCGGGCGGCTGTGCGGCACCGGCACGACGACGTACTCCTTCACGTCTGCCGATTGCGCCGAACCCATCGCTGGCACTCCGACTACGAACACGACTGCGCTGACGATCCATGCGAGATGCTTCATCGGAGCCTCCTCGATCAAGCAGCAGAACACGTTGTGGTGATTCTCATTCCTCGGTCGACCGAGACTCAGCTCCGCACGCGACTCCCGCTCCAGAAATAGTAGGGACGGTATCCATACCCGTAATAGTACCCATAGTACGGATACGCGCGGGGTACCATGCTCTGCTTGTCCCAGACCGTCATGTCTTGTATGGCCAGCGTCGGGTAATGGTACTCGCTCTCGCCGAGGCGTCCGGTTGTTTCCCCTTTGACCTCCCCGATAATGGTCACCGGGGTCCCTTCCTTGAGAATGGCCGGATCGACGATCTCTTTGCCCGAGTCGAAGGCCAAGAAGCGCCCCTTGGACTCGGTTCGCTCGGTCGTCGGCACAAGATCGTCGGTGAGCGGCAATTGCAGGACTTCGATTTGCGTCTTGTCCTCCAACCGCGTCGCCGACAGGACTTCGCCGCCAAGTACGACGAGGCGTCCTCGCTCCGAAGACGGCGATTCCTTGATCTGCTCAAAATTCACGGTCCGGTCGACCTGCCCCTCCAGTTCCTTCGGGATCACGTGATAGCGACTGCACGCCATGGTCGAGAGGACGGCCGCCGCGAGCCCAATCGTGAGCCACTGTTGCCGATTCATCCTGACCTCCTTCACACTGCTCGTTGAACATGGTCCGTGCGGCTTCCGCCGTCACGGGACCTTCTTGATCGACTGCGCGTACGTGGTTTGCGTCGTCTGCGCCTCGATGCGATCACCGGGCTTCACCGAGCCCGTCATTTTGGTGCCGCGGTCAACATGGAGGTTCACCTCTCGCCCCGACGGCTCTTTCACCAGGTACAGGTCGCCGTCGATCTTTTGCACCAGCCCCCTGACGGTCGCATGTTCGCTCGCCGCGACGACCGGCGCTTCCTCCCCACCGCTCGGCTGTTCGTAAAACTCGTAGATCACCAGCCCATAGGCGGGGTCCGAGAGGTCCGGCCAATTGTGCTTGTCGAAGCCCGGCGCCTGTGCGAGATCGCGGCGACTGACGTCGAGCACGAAATGCTTCTTGTCCTGACTTAATGCCAGCGCGCCCCAGGGCACCGCAAAGTATTTGTCTCCCACGCCGAGAAAGCCGCCGAACGACAGCACGGCGTATTCGATGTCCCCGTCCAGCGGATCGATGGCCAAATCTTTGATCTCGCCGAGGTCCTTTCCGTCGGTACTCTTGACGTTCTTGCCGATCACCTCACTGGCTTTCGCGATGAGCGGGATCTTTTTTTCCGACGATGAGGCCGTCGCGACCGTGCATGCCACGACAGCGGCTACGAGCACGGCGACCAAAAAAGCCGGCGCTTGTCGCATCGTCACCTCTCTCACCGAGCCTGGTTCGACAGCCGCGGTTCATCCGGTGTCGCGGCGACACCCGCGGATCCCGGTGGTCGTTCAGGGGCCTCGACGCGGATGACCCCCGCGCTGTTCAGCTCGCCCACGGGCAGGGCCGTCTCCATCCGCACGGTGTACCGAAAAATTCCTTCTCTGGCAAAGCACACGCTCGCGCTTTCGTTGGGTTCGAGCTTTGCCTCGTTGCCGGAGAACTGTTGCCGACAGGACATCTTCTCGGAGACGGGGCTCAAGAAAATGATCCGGACGTCGCCTTGACGGCGATTCACCCACCGCACTTCATCGCCGGGCCGAACATTCACCTCTGCGGGCGCGACATCCTCACGGATCAGCACGGTCTTGACCTCCCCCGTCCGCGTCACCGTCGGAAAATTCGAACAGCCGCTCACCGCGACGATCCACGCGAGCACCCACAGTATCTGTCTCATCACATCCTCCTTCGGCGCACCGTGATTGGCCATCCTCGATATCGGCGTTCCATCACTCCTCCTGTCGGTCATCGAGGAGAAACATCTCTGTGAGGCCAGAGTATGCAAGGGTTACGCCCTTCCAGACAGTGAGCGTGCCCGTTTGCTGCACGCTCAGCAGCAAGCAGACGGCATGACGACCCAATATTTTGGCCGTCGCCGTCAGCCTGCTGCGGGAGAAGGCCCCCTCATCTCAGTGCAGAGCAGGTGATACACCTCTCTTCTCCGGACATTTGGTCTTGAGCGAGACAGACTTTCCAAGTTTGGGCACCGCGCCGGCATGCAGATTTGGAAGGAGCGCGACCAGGCAGATGTTAAGGCGTGACGCGGCAACGCTGCCCGCCCAGCGCGTCCGGCACGCAGCGAATCGAATCAGGGTAGGCTGAACCGACTGGCGCAAACACTGTATACGGCGGAACCGTCACCCCGGACGGAACCCCTGCCTCCCCGTTGGGCCGCGGCGGGACTGGGACCGACTTTCGCTGCGGCACGCCTAGCGGGGGGACGACCTTGGGCGGGTCGAGCGGAACGATCGGCGGCCTCGCCGCATCGGTTGTTGGACCACCGGTGGAGGGAAGCGGGTGCGATGGAGGCGGCGCGATCGAAAGCTCCTCCTGCCCCGACTGCTGCCGGTTGGCTTCACGGAGCCGCTGATCCGCCCAGATTTCGCGGACCGCCTCCAAATTTTTCGCCCCTTGATTCTGTCCGGACGGATCCACCTGCACGCTCACACCCTCGCTTCCAAGCGGGACGCATCCGGCCAGCACGAGGCAACATACCAAATGGTGAATCGCGCGTTTCAGCAGCATTCCCCCACACACGTACCGCGTCGCCGGAAAGGTGTCAATCAGCGGCACGGCGACTGTTGGGTGGATTGCGAAAGTGAGGCCGGTCGGTCGGTGAAGACTTATGTCGCTCCGAACGGATCGTCGATCACATAGCGCCACGAGCCGTCAGGCTGCCGGCGGGCGACCTCGATGCTCCGATGCGCCATGGTGACGGAGGTTCCATCCGGACCGGTGCCGGTGAGCGTCCACCTGGACCGCAGCAACACAAGATCGCCCGCCTGCATCACCTGCTCCGTCGTCAATCGAATCGTGGCGTTGAGGGCGAGAAATCCTTGGAGTGCATCGCGAAGCGCTTGCCCGGTGACCGCCGGCCGGCCGGGTTCGGGCACGAGGACCGCGCCCGGTTCGTACAGCGCCATGAGCGCATCGAGATCACCGCTGGAAAAGGCACGAACAAAGGCAGAGTGGAGATCGTGGAGTGGTTGGACCATCTGCTGCGTTCGGTGCAGGGTTCAGTTCACCGAGCGGGAGGATTGCCTCGCCGGATCGGCCTCGAGAATCGGGAGGGCACGCAAGCCCTGCTCGGCTTGATCGGCATATCGGCGGTCGAGCCCGCGCGGATAGGCATCGAGGATCTTTTGGTACGTCGCCCGGGCTTGCTCATATCGCTTCTTGACGGTGAGATATTTCGCCAGCGCGAGCCAATTTTCCACCGCGGCTTCACTCGCGGTCTTGTACTGAACCCACTCGCGATCCATTTGATTGGCCCCCGGCTGCTGAGGGCGTCGCCGAATGTCGCGGGCAATCTCGGCCGCGACCGCCTCCACCTCTTCGTTCTCACGAACGGCCGACGGGACCTGATCCTTTTCGAGTTGCGCATAGAACGCCTTCGTGTGCGACTTGATCGCCTCGGTGCGCTCACGGAAAACATCATGGCCGCAGCCCGCCAGCGCCGCGATCACCGAAAGGGCGAGAAGCCGCATCACCGTCTTCGCCATGTTGACCGACCCTCCGTCCGCTTCTACCCTAGCACGCAGCCCGTCGAAATACATCCCCAGAGACTGGATTCTTCTCGGCGGCTCCACTATCCTCAATTCCTCTCGGGATCGGTCCTTGGCCTATCTGCTGCTCCTCTTTGGCCTCTCGTTCGCGCCGGGCCTGCTGTGGCTCTGGTTCTTCTATCGGAAGGACCGCATCGAGCCCGAGCCGATTCGATTGATCGTCCGTACCTTCTTGCTTGGCGTGGCCCTTGGCGTCCCCGCCGCGTTGCTCGAACTCTTTTTCGTGGAATCTCTCCTCGTCACGGTAGTGATTGCGCCGGTCATCGAGGAGGCGCTGAAGTTTGTCGGTGTCCGCTTCACCGTGTACCGCCGTGCGGAGTTCGACGAGCCGCTGGACGGCATCGTCTACACGGCGGCGGTCGCGCTGGGTTTCGCCTCGATCGAAAACGCGCTCTACCTGTTCGCGAGCTACTTGACGGCGGTCGAGACGGCGGAGTCACTGCGCGCGCTCTCGCCGCTCGGCGTCGTCACGTCCGTTTTCGTGGTTCGGGCCCTGCTCAGTGTGCCGGCGCACGTGCTGTATTCAAGCCTATGGGGCTATGCACTCGGGAAGACGAAATTCGCAGGCCCTCTGCTGCGGCGAAAGCTGATTGCCAGAGGGTTGGGCCTTGCTGTTCTCTGCCATGCGCTCTTCAACCTCTTTGCGTCTCATTTGCCGCAGGCCGCGCTCGGTGAGCTCATTTTGGTCGTGCTCATGTGGAAAGTGGTCCTGCGACACATCGACGAGGGGCTGCGTGTTTCGCCGCACACGCGGCCGTCACCGTAATGCGGCCATGCCCCCGTGCTGCTCCGCGTAGGTGAGAACTTCGATGGCGGCGCGCAATCCGCTTTCCACCGCTCCGTTCATGTACCCTTGCCACTGCAGACTGGTGTGTTCCCCGGCAAACAACACGCGCCTGTGAGGCTCGGCAAGCCGCGCTCGCCATGACGGGTCGTAGGCAGGATCGAAGTACGCATAGCCTCCCCCCGACCAGACCTCGTCCTCCCAGACAATCTGTCGCGACTCGAGCAGCTCCGCGTCGCCGCGACCGAGCCAATTCAAGGACTGCGCGAGCCGCACCATTCCGCCATCCGCTACCAGCTTCTGAGTCTGCTCGCTCGCGGATGCCCCGGCCAGCAACGTGAGAATCCCCGGAGCTGCGTCCTGCTCTTCATTGCCATCCCAGACGGCACCGATGGGAAGATCCGTGCCGAAGGCCAATGGACGCCCCGGTTTTACCCAAAAGCGGTCTTTGAACTGAAGCAAACTCTTGGTCGCCGGGCCGTACGATAATCGATCGATGGCCTGGCGTTGTTCGGCTGGAAGTGCCGGCTCGAACGCGATCCTTCGGACGGTGGTGGCCGGCATGGCGACGATCAGGTAGTCTGCGGCTAGCTCGTATTCCGTCCCATCGGCCTCCCGCACAATTCCAATCACGCCGTCCGGCCACTGCTGCACGGCAGTAAGACTCGTGCGCAGACGAACGGCGTCGCCAAGCGGGGCGGCAAGACGCTCGGGTAGCTGATCGTTGCCGCCTCGGATGCGAAACATCCCGCCTTGGCCAGGCGCCTCCATGGCCATTTGATCGACGAGTGCGAGCAAGCTGAGCTGCTCGGGCTCAGCTAAGAAAAAGCCGCGCAGGCCCCGCAGGCGTGCATGCAGCGCGTCGTCAGCACCGATCTGAATGAGCCATTGGGCGACCGAGATGCGTGCCATTGCACGTGCGACCACACTGTCCCATCGGCGCTCGACCAAACGATACTGGCGGATATACGGAGCGAGCAACGCCGCGAGCTTCGTCCACGCCTGACCGGCCGGTTCAATGCGAAAGTTCCGCCCCGGCTCATCTCCCCAGACAAACCCAAATCCTCCCCGCAAGATCGGCACAAGTTCCAAGCCCACTTCTTCGACCATGCGCCGTATTTCGTCTTGTCCCTCATCAATGAGATCTCCGCCGGCTTCGGCATGCTGCCCGTCTGCAAATCCCTCACGAATGGTCCATACTCGGCCCCCGACGCGGCTTCGAGCTTCCACGACGATGACGCGACAGCCGTCCCGATGCAACGACCAGGCGGCGGCCAGACCCGCCAGCCCCGCACCGGCGATCAGCACCGATGGTCGGAATGTTGGAGACATAAGGGTGACGATACGATGACCATAAGATACCGAACGAGCGGCTTCAAGACGAGCCCCGCTGACGGAGAAACACGTGCGGCAGGCGCACCGCTCCCTCCCCACGATTACGGTTTGGCTTCGAGCACCAAATTGAATGGCGTTTGAGTCGCCCGTCGGAAGCGCGTGAATCCACCCTCTGTGAAGACGTGTCGGAGCCGTTGCTCTCCGGCCTGCGCACCGAGCGCGAGACCGACTTCTTGGGCCAGCGATGCCGGTGTACAGACCACGGTCGAAAACCCGTAATAGACCCGCCCCACCGGCGTCAGGTTCTCTTCGACGGAATCCCCCGCAAACGGCTCGATGAGCATCACTGCGCCGTCGTCCTTCAGCGCGCGTCTCACGTGCCGAACGGCGCCGACGGGATCACCCATATCGTGCAAGCAATCGAAAAAGGCCACGAGATCGTAGTCGCTCCCTGGGAAGGTCTTGGCCCCCGCCACTTCGAATTGGATACGACCCGCAACGCCGGCTTGCTCGGCCATTCGCCGTGCGTGGTCGATCGACGGCGCATGATAGTCGAACGCGTAGAACCTTGAGTTGGGGAACGCTTTGGCCATGAGGATGGTTGAAGCGCCATGCCCGCATCCGATATCCGCTACTTTCGCCCCCTGCCGTAGTCGCGTCTCCATCCCGTCGAGAGCGGGAATCCAGGACGTGAGAAGATTGGCATTGTATCCCGGTCGAAAGAAGCGCTCGGTGCCCGAGAACAACCGGCGATCATGCTCGTGCCATCCCACACCCCGGCCCGTCCGGAACGCCTCCGTCAGCTTGGGCTCGTCGGTGAAGATGCCCGCGAGGCTTTCAAACCCGCCGGGGAGGAACGTGGGGCTCTCCTCGTCGGCCAAGCACATCGCTTGCTCATCGGTCAAATAATAGGTGCCTGTAACGGCGTCATAGGTCACGTATCCGCCCGCGGCCTGATTGCACAACCATTCACGCACGTATCGCTCGGCGGTTCCCGTTCTCGTCGCCAGCTCCGCCGTGGTCAGCCGCCCTGCTCCCGCCATCGCTTTATAGAGCCCCAGCTTGTCGCCGATGTGAACAAGCAGTGCGGAGATCGCTCCCCCCAAATCCCCGACGGCCCGTCCGAGAAACGCCTCAAGTCGTGACTGGTCCACTGCCATACCCGCCTCCTTTCAGTGCTATGAATAGCTGGATCACCTGAGCAGACAACATACCGATGAGCATCCGCCCTCTTCTGTACCTCCGGTGGTCACGACTCTTCAATGAGGAAATGACAAGACTGAAGAGCGTCCAAAGGGACGTTGGGCCTACGCCGCGACGAACTGCAGAGACTGCACTATACGTATTTGTACGCTATTGATCTCGTCCTCGGTTGGAGCGAAGCTAGGGGTCCCATCGCCCGTCGCGGTTCGTCGTCATGACACCGTTGGGCCCTGATCGCCGCGATTGCCGCCTACTCGTGGCTTCATGGACTCACATGAAGCCGCCCCGAAACCCATGTCCGATTGCAAAGGAGGGCCCCATGAAACACGTACCGTTCCTCCTTGCGTTCTTCTCGTTTGGAACCGCCGCTTCCATCGCGTTCGCCAACCCGGCCCTGCTGCCGAAGCATCCCGGCTACCCTGCCGGAAGCGATACCTCTCCGGTCACGGGCCAGCCGCTAGCCAATGATCCGGGACAGGCCAACATCACAGGGGAACGCGCAATGCTGGGGGCGGCTTCTGCCGAGGACGCTCACGTGTCACAGAAGCTCACAGCGGAGGAGGATCAGCGGATCATTGAACGATCGGGAGCCGGAGTCCTGCCCAAGGTCCAAGGACCGCAAATCACGATCGAACCACCGGTGAAAGAAGGAACTCGCATCCCGTCGTCGCGCGAAATTCCGTGAGCCCCGGCCGTCATGACGACGCCGCGACAGGCAGGGATGGAGTGATCGATTGTTTCGGGCAAGCACCACTCACCAAGGAGGTCTCCCATGAGGCGACTCATCAGCTGGTTCGTGGCACCGCTCGTTGCATTGGTTCCGGCCCTGGCTCATGCAGAAGGAGTCAGCGGGTACTCCCGCGGCAATGCCTTTATCTATTTTATGGCGATCGCGGCCGTGCTGGTCTTCGGCATCCACGACACTTTCCACAAGAAATGGATGACGTGGGTGGGTGCCGTCGTGATCCCCGTCGTCTTGTATTTGATGCTTCCTGACAAATAACGCCGCTGCCCGATCTCGCGGGTGTCGCGAAGCGCCTTCCGCGACGCTTCCGACGCCCGTGAGGAAACGAGCCTCAAATAGACGGTTGAAATAGCCGGCAGTCCCATCATAGGATTGTCCCCGCACGATCGGCTCGGCTCCTGGCACTCCACTCCGGTGCTGTGAAGGAACGCCGCAGCACCCGGCATCTCTTCAGAGAACCATCGTACGTCGAAAGATGAGCGGTATGGTACAAGAGACGTTTGTGCGGCCTCATAGCGTTCAGCCAGAGGAGCGCCATGCGGTGGCCTCACTCGATCTGGAACGATGTGAGCTGCGTATCAAGCGGTTGGTGTCCGTGGCGGTCTTCGTTCCGGCTTCGGTGGGACTGGTGCTGTGGGAGGTCGGAGCTGTCTGGCCGATTGCCCGCGCGGCATTGGTCGCGGTGCTCATCGCGACGGGACTGTGCCTCAGTCTCTATGTCCGCCATCAAGTGCGCCGCATCTCACGACTCTATGTCGACACACTCCTCCCGCGCGCACAAAGGCCGCCGCACCGGACCGGCACACCTTTGGAAACAGAACCTCCTCGACCGTGCGGAAGGCCTCTGATCAGCTCCGCACGCTTCGGGCGCCATCCAAAGCGTTCCACCCACAGTCTTGAATAGTTCCGCGTTGTCCCCGCCGGATCTACCTTAAGTTTGCTTGCCGCCTGTTGGTCCTACAGAGGACGGGAACGCAGGCTGATATCGAGCCGTGTGGCCGCCTCTTTATGTACACGTATTGTCCGCGCGTGCAGCGCCCGCCGAATCATTTTAAGGACTGACCGGAGAGACATGAAAGCGAGCACGGCATCCGCAGGGATTTCAACGCTGACGCAAGAGGGGCTCCTCGTCATCCAAACGATGCGGCCGATCGAATGGGTCAAGAATATCTTTGTCTTCGCGCCGATCTTCTTCGCACACGAGGCAAGCGACATTGCGAAGCTCACGAGCGTGGTCTTCGTGTTCCTCTCCTTTAGCCTCATGTCGAGCGCGGTGTACATCTTCAACGATATTCATGACCGCGAGTTCGATCGAACCCATCCCACCAAATCCCGTCGCCCTATTGCCTCCGGCGAGCTGACGGTCGGCGTGGCAGGGTTCAGTGCCATGGTTCTCGCCCTGACGTCGTTAGGGCTCGCCGTCTTGTCGCCGGCGGTCGTCCCGATCATCCTGGCCTATGCTGGCCTCAACATTCTGTACAGCCTGCGGCTCAAGCACATCGTGATTCTCGATGTGTTCGCAATCGCGCTCGGGTTCGTCCTGCGCGTCTTTGCCGGCGGTATGGCGATTGCCGTGGAACCGTCCTCATGGCTAATCCTCGCCACCTTTCTTCTGTCACTCTTCCTCGGTCTCACGAAACGCCGGCATGAACTGCTGATCATGAAGGACACCGCCACCTCGCATCGGCCGGTGCTGGAGCAGTACACGATTTCATTGGTCGATATCCTCACTGCGGTTGTCACGCCGGTCACGCTCTTGACATACATGCTGTACACGCTCGACGCCGCCACCACGGCCCGCTTCCACACGAACAAACTCTACCTGACAGCACTCTTCGTCGTGTTCGGGATTTTTCGCTATCTGTACCTGATCCATCGGCGCGATTTGGGGGGCTCGCCGACTCAGCTCATCATCAAGGACGGCCCGCTCCGCACGGCGATTTTGGGCTGGATCGCCGCCTTCACGCTCATCGTCTATGTCGGCTGAGGCCGCCCGGCGATGGGTCGTGATCTTTGATCTCGACCGCACGCTCACCCGGCAGGACACGTATCTGCCGTACCTCCTCGGCTTTCTACTGCGCCATCCGGCCCGCCTCTGGCGCGTGCGGGGACTTCCGACCGCCGTGCTGGCCTTTGCGCTCAATCGGCTCGATCGGACAGCACTGAAGGAACGGTTTCTCGAGGCGATACTGGGCGGGGCGAGCCGGACCGACATCGAGCGGTGGACGAAGGATTTCGTGTCGAGGCTCCTGTCCCGTGGCCTGCGGCGCGATGCGTTGTGCGCGATCGAGCGTCATCGTCGGCAGGGCGACGTGTTGGTCCTGCTGACGGCGAGTCTGGATCTCTACGTCGATGAGTTGGGCCGCCGTCTGGGATTCCACCACACCGTCTGTACCAAAGCCGAGTGGCGGGACGATGTGCTCTCGGGTCGCTTGGCAAGCGCCAATCTGCGAGGGGCCGAAAAAGCACGTTCACTTCAAGTGCTCCGCAACGCATATCCCGATGCGACGATCCTTGCCTATGCCGACCATCGGTCCGATTTCCCGCTGCTCAAACAAGCGGACCGCGGGATCTTGATCGGCGGCCGGCGAGCTGCGCGCCGTCAGGCCCTGTGCGAAGGCCTCTCCTGCGAAACCTGGAAGGGGTAAGGACGGTGTGGCGCGATGTCGTGATCGCAATCAGCCTCGCCTTAGCCATGGCAACCGTGTCGTATGTCGGGGCAACCCGCATCAATCCGACCCTGCTCAAGACGGCCGACGTCTGGTTCGAATCCGATTTGTTTCGGGTCTACGAGAACCTCACTGATCGATGGAGCAATCACTATCGAACGAAAGTGCATCCATTGTACTCGCTGGTCGCCTATCCGCTCGTGTATCCGTTGCGCAAAATCGTGGGCCTCGATGCCGTGACGGCCACCCGTGTCTTTACCGCCATCACCGCGGGGGTCTGGATGGCGCTGTTCTATGTACTGTTGCGGATCATCGGATGCCGGCGATCCGACGCGGTGCTGTTTGCGCTGCTCGGGGGGGCGAGCGCCGGCGTCCTGTTCTGGTTTGTCGTACCGGAAACCTACTCCTTGGGCTCGCTGACCATACTCGTGGCGCTGGTGGTGGCCGCGCTCTCTGAGCGGACCGTGCGGGCCGAGTGGCTTTTCGTCGTCGCGAGCGCCGGCACGCTGAGCATCACCGTGACGAATTGGATGGCGGGCATCCTTGCCACGTGGGCCTATCACCCGTGGCGCCGGACCATCCAGATCTCCGTGAATGCCTTCTGTCTGGTGGTGGTGCTCTGGGGGGCTCAGAAAGTCCTCTTTCCGACGGCCCAATTCTTCTTGGGCGATACGGAGGAGACACGCTATACGCTGCATCCCGAAGCGGGTGGGATGGCGGCCATTGCACGATCGTTCTTCTCCCACAGCATGCTCATGCCGGTCGTTCACGTCATACCCGACAGTCAAGGCTGGGAGATCCACAACGGGCGCTTGCTCTATGCCTGGCCGAAGCTGAGCGTTCAGCGGGCCGGTCTCGGAACGGGCAGTCCGGTCGGCGGGTTGGGCACGGCCGTGTGGGCGGCGCTTCTCGCGCTCGGGCTGTGGGCGCTCCTCACCGCTGGACGCGCCAGGTTTCGTCTGGTCCTGGGACTCACGCTCGTCGGGCAATTTCTGCTGCACCTGATCTACGGCAATGGAACGTTTTTGTATGCGCTGCACTTCACTCCACTCTTGATAGTGGTGGCGGCGCACAGCGTGCTGGTGCGGGCGAGGCTCTTTGCACTGTGGCTCACCGGCCTGCTGCTCCTGCTCGTGCTCTTCAATAATGGACGCCAACTGTTCGCGGCTACACATTTGCTGGATGAGGCGCACGTCGAGTTGCATGCGGTTCGTGATGAGATGCAGCGCCGCCCCGACGATCCGTGGCCACGCGGAGCCGGCCACATCTTGCTGGCCCGGGCCGGGACCCAGGAAGTCGACAAGGCGTATCACGAGCCGGGCGGGAGCTTCAGTCCGTCGGTGGGCAGCTTCGGGATTTCATTGTGGGTGCTCGACGCGGCGGGGCACCTTCTTCACACCAGCGACAGCGTTCCCATCGAGCAGGTGACGCAAGGATTTTCGGATTTCGATCGCGGCGGAGTGCCGAGCGTATCAACACAGACGCCGTACTACTCGGCCCGGTGGGCCTCCCGTCAACCCGGCCGATGGACCTTGACGGTGCAAGCCGGACAGCAGCCCGGCGTGCGGGTACTGGCCGTCCTTCGCAGTGTCGGCCCGGCCGGAGGACCGGTTCGAGAACTCGCTTGGACAGGAGCGGCACTCACCATTAATCGACGATGGACGCTCACGATGTCGCCGCTGCCAGCGGGAGTGGCGCTCGGCGAAGAGGGGTCGAACGGATGGAAGACCGAACCGCCTGGCAAGCCGACCTGGAGCGGAACATCGGGCTGGGGCTATGCCCGCATCGACTTCGGGGCTGCACGCCACTGGGACCTTGAGATCCGCGACAGTGATCCGCCTGAAATCGGCGACACCGGAACCGAAGCGCCGGCGCCGCCGCCCATCATGGTGGAATTGCCCGATCCCCGGTTCAAGTCGAGTCTGGACGCCCAATTGGCTCACATCGAGATGGGAATCGTGGGCCGTGAAACGCGACCGGGCGATCCTATGAACTATCCACTCGCGTGGTTACGAGACGGGGCGTATGAACTCGTCGCATTGGCACGGGCCGGCGAGCTTCGCATTGCCGAGACGCTTTCCATACAGTTCATGGAACAGGATTTCTTTGGCGGCTTCGGCCCGGAAGCCGACGCCCCGGGCTTTGGGATTTGGGCGCTTGAAGAAATCGCCTCGCGGCTGATGAGCCCCGAGTACGACCGGCTGATCTGGCCGCACGTTCGCCGGAAGGCCGAGCTCATTGAGACGATGCTGACCACTCGGAAGCCGCTCTATGGTCCTGTCACGGGCCCGCTGGTGCCGGAGATGGCCCAGCGTCCTGAGATGACCCTCATTTGCGAAGCCTCGCGCGACGGCTTGATCATCGGGCGCATGGACAACCACCGTCCGCTTCTGTTTGTGAATGCGGTCAGCTATCTCGGCCTGATCGACGCCGCGGCGATTGCGTCGCGTATCGGCGAAGTCACGATCGCCGAGCACTGGCGCCAGAGGGCGGCCGCGCTGCGTGAGGCGTGGGAACGGGCGTTTGTCCCGCCCGAATCGGACAACGATCGCACCTATGCCAGCGGCCTCTGGCCCACCGGTATAGCCGAAGCAGCGAAGGGGCGCTTTCGGGCCGCGCTCGAAGCGCGATGGAGGACATCACGGACTTCAGACGGTGGGTTTCGAACACGGCCGCTCTGGACCTACTTCGATGTGGCCGAAGCGCACCAATGGTTGCTCCTCGATGCACCCGAGCGGGCCTGGGCAACTGTGCAATGGTTCTGGGAGCATCAAGCATCCCCGGGACTCTATACGTGGTGGGAAGGTGATCACGCCGAAAATTCCTTTCACCGCTGGGATCGGATTCGCGGATGGCTGTCGCCGCCGAATGTGACGCCACACTATTGGACCGCGGCCGAAATGGCGCTGCTTCAACTTGATATGTTGGTCCGCCTGGACCATACGAATGAGCCTCCCTCTGTCATCATCGGTGCCGGCATTCCAGTCGAGTGGCTGACACATCCAATGCGTGTCTCCGGCGTCAGCGTCCCGGGTGGCAGGATAGAGTGGAGCTGGAATGGACGGCGCATGGTGGTTCGTCTGACTGGCATCTCAACTTCAGTACGACTCGGCCATTCCTTCCCGCCCGGCACATCGATCGACGTCCGGGTCCTTGCTCCCTCAAAAGACGTCGGCACATTGTAAAAGCCTGCTTGTGCTGCTAAAGAAGCTGAGGTGAAATGGATATGAAGACCGGCCCTCTCGTCAGCGTCATTATTCCCACGTACAACCACGGTCATTTCGTCGGCGAGGCGATTGAGTCGGTCTTGGCCCAAACGTACCCGCATCATGAGATCGTGGTCGTGGATGATGGATCGACCGACGGCACAGCGAACGTCGTGGCGAACTATCACGGGGTTCGGTATGTCTGGCAACGAAACCGTGGACTGTCGGCGGCGCGAAATCGCGGGATTCACGAGAGCCGTGGAGAGTATCTGGTTTTCTTGGACTCCGACGATCGCTTGTTGCCACAGCATGTCGAACTGAGCCTTGAGGCGCTCCGGTCGCATCCCGAGGCGGGATGGGTGTGCGGCGATTTTCGCTTCATCGGGAAGCCTCCGACATGGTGGCGGGGGCATTACTGTGACCCAAGGCCCGACCACTTCGGCTCGTTACTGCGGTTGGATTTTGTGTTCGTGCCACACTGCGTGATGTATCGCCGGGAGGTCGTGCTCAGGAGCGGGGGCTTTGATGAGCGGGTGAAGTCGTGTGAGGACCTGGAATTCTATCTGCGCGTGATCAGGCAAGCGCCGCTGTATTGCCATCACCGCATCGTCGCGGAGTACCGCACGTCGGATGAGCAAATGTCCCGCCGGTGGCACACCATGCTCAAGTGGAGCATGCGCGTCTTGCAAGCGCAGCGGCCGTTTCTTAGCCGACATCCGCTGTATGAGGACGCGTATCATGTGGCGATCGCCAAAGTCCGCGCGCATTACGGAGAACGCGCGGTGTGGCAAATGATGCCCGATGCTCGTGCTGGACAATGGGGGCGGGCGATCGAGGCGTTCGGGGTCCTGTTGCGCTACTATCCCATGGGACTCGTCAATCTCCTTCGAGGTAAAGCTCGGAAGTTGTTCTTCGCAAAACGGCTAGACGCCTAGCGCACCGGAGGGCAAGGTCGCGTTCGCCGTTGCTCGATGGCGAAGGGGGTGTCGGGACTCGCTCAATCGCCCCGTACACGTTGAGCCATCCGCCGGAGTTTTCGCCAGACGTGAGAGGTCAGCCCTGTTGGATAGTGGCACATGAGCACCCGCAAGGACGCAAGAGAGTCTTGCCATCGGCCCAGTCTGAAAGCATCCGTCGCATGCCACAACAATGGGTCCCCATACCGTTGCTGAACGTGACGGATGCCCGCGCGATAGGCCTCGCGATAGCGAGGGTCACGGCGAACAGAGGGGGATTGCGCCTTAAGAACATGGAGTGACCCGGCCAGCATCACGCCCCATCGCCTCGAGACCTGCTCATCATGCTGGCGGTACTCCGCCACGACTTGGTGATGGCAGATCATGGGATAGCGCGCCGCGATGCGCAGAAATAAGTCGTAATCTTCAGCCGTCCTCAGTTCAGGACGAAAACCTCCGACTTCCAGTAGAACGTCACGCTTGATCAGCACGGCAGCCGGACAGGGGATGATGTCGCTCCGGAGCAGCCTTTCGTAGAGCTCTCCACTAGGGGCGCATTCATGCCGGTGACGCGCGGGACTTCCGAGCAAGGCATAGTCACCGAAGACGGCGCCGGCCTCGGGCGCGTTACGCATCGTCTGCAAGCTTATGTCAAGGTGGTGTGGGAGGAGTCGATCATCGGCATCCAAAAACACGATATACGGTCCGCGCGCCACTTCCAGACCGCGATTGCGCGCCGCTGACGGCCCCTGATTCGACTGCCGCACATACTGCACTCCCGGGTACCGAGCGACAACCCGTGACGACTCATCCGTTGACCCATCGTCCACGATGACAATTTCATGATTCCGATGGGTTTGGTTCAGGACGCTCTCGATCGCTTCGGAGAGAAAGCGTTCTTGATTGAAACAAGGAATAATGACGGTGACGAGATCGGCCGGCATGGGCGAGTTCAAGCTGGGCGCCACGCCGATGAGCCGGGGGTCGCATACGGCGGGAGAACAGGGAGGAGCATCGGTTCAATGATACCCAGTTCGTCTGATGCGGGCCGTCGGAAAGTGAACATCGAGATGTAGGCCGAGGTCTGACCCTGGCGGAGGACAGCCAAGGATATCGCAACGGCGGCGGCTTCGATACAGTAATGCCCCGAATGGCCGTATCCAGGCATCACTCGCAGCGAACGTCCTCCTCCAACGCTTCTGGTTGCCGTTCCTTAACCTCCGTCCCGGAGCTGACATGGCCGAACACATGCCGCTGGTGAGTGTAGTCATTCCGGCTTACAACCATTACCGGTTTATCGGCGAGGCGATCGACTCCGTTCTTGCTCAAACGTATCCTCATCATGAAATCATCGTCGTCGACGACGGTTCCGATGATACCACCTCAGACGTCGTTGGTGCTTACGAGGCAGTCCGTTACATCAAGCAACGACACCTAGGTCCGTCCGCGGCGAGAAATCGAGGCGTTCAGGAGAGTCGGGGCGAGTACGTGGTGTTCTTAGACGCCGACGATCGCTTGTTGCCGCAGCACTTCCACATCAGTCTGGAGACGTTTCGGGCCAACCCGGACGCGGGATGGGTGTGCGGCAGCATTCGGTATTTCGGCGGTGAGGCACCGTGGCCGTATCGTCACTGCTGTGATCCCAGGCCCGACTACTTCGGCTCCTTCCTCCGATCGGTTTTTTTCGGCGGGATTCATGCGGTGATGTATCGTCGTAGCGTCTTCGTGGCAAGCGGAGGATTCGATGAGCGCCTGAAGACGAGCGAGGACCGCGAATTTTACTTGCGGCTCATTCGACACGCGCCACTGTATTGCCACCATCAAATCGTGGCCGAGTATCGCATGTTGGACTGGCAAACATCCCGCCGGTGGTACGCCATGCTGAAATCGGATTACTCGATGCAGAGGCGCCAACGGCGATTGGTTCGGCACGATCGGCGCTATGTCGAAGCGTACGACGACGGCATGGCGTTCTTGCGCGCGCGATATGGCGAACGGGCACTCTGGCAGATGGTCGCCGATGCCCGATCCGGTCGCTGGAGCGAAGCCTTCCGCGCGTTCTGGGTCCTCGTCCGGTGTTATCCCGCCGGACTTCTGAATTTGTTCAAACTGAAAATCAGCAAAGGCCGTCTGGCGCGGAAGCTTCGCTCCTTGGTGTCGTCCGAGAAGCCCGACGCTCGCCGCTGCTAGGGTTCCAGGGCAAACGGAGGCGGGTTGGCTCGATGAAGTGCCTCCGTGCGATGAGGACCTGCTCTGTGTTGAACCGCAGGCAAGGGCACAGGTGGGCAGATAAGCCTCCGCGGATAAATTAAGCTGGCCTCCTCGCCGCGTGCCCGCGGTCGGTGGTCGTGAAATAGCGAACCTTGGTGAGACGTCCCCGAGGCAGGGATGTAAGGTGAAAGACAAGATTGCGAAATCGCTGTTTTGGGTCGTCTGGTCACGCGGCGGCGGCCAAATCGTCTCGTTTCTCTGCACCCTGCTGATCGCACGCTGGCTCGATCCGACCGATTACGGCATTATGGCGCTCGTCGCGATGGCGACAGGACCGCTCGCGATGGTGACCGATATGGGCCTCGGGGGCGTGCTGATCCAGTTCAAGGACCTCCGTGACAGCGAGCTGAACGTCTTCTTTTGGTTGAGGCTCACGACCGCGATCCTCAGTTACGCGGCCGTCTTTCTCGCGGCGCCGGCGTTGGCCGATTGGTTTGACAGTCCCCGCCTGTCCGATGCGCTTCGCGTCGCCGGCCTCACGTTGCTGTTTCCGCCCCTCCAATTCGTGCCCGATGCGATGTTGCGAAAGCAGCTCATGTTCGATCAATTGGCGCAGGCGGAGATCGTTACAGGGGCGATCACCCTTCCCCTCATGCTGTTGATGGCCTGGGGCGGGGCCGGCTTGTGGGCACTGCTCGTGCCGCCACTGATTGGCGCCGGGATGTATACGGCATGGGTGCTGATGGCTTTCCCGTGGTGGCCGGGATGGTCGCTCAAAACGGACCGTATCCCGGCGATGCTTCGATACGGGATGGCCGGTGTTGGCACCAATGCGGGGTGGTATGTGTTCGCCCAGCTGGATGTGCTCATCATCGGCAAACTGCTCGGCGAGCAGTCCTTGGGCTTGTATTCGATGGGAAAGCAGCTTGCCCTCTTGCCCGTTACAAAGATTTCCGTCGTGATCAATCAGCTCATGTTCCCCGTTCTTGCGCAATGGCAGGACGACGACCTCCGGCTACAGAAAGTATTTTTGAAGGTCCTGCGCGTCGTCGCCTGCGGCACGCTGCCACTCAGCGTCGGGATGGGCTTTCTTGCACCCGATCTCGTCGCCGTCGTGCTGAGACCACAGTGGGCGCCAATCGTCCCGCTGTTTCAAGTTTTCGCCTGCTTCGCGGCTGTGCATTCGCTCGAAGTCTTGCTGCCCCCGGTGCTGGCGGCCCGCTATCTATTGGGATTCCAGTTTCGGTGGACGCTGGCCCTCCTGGTCGTCATGCCACTTCCATTCATCCTCGCCGCGAGGCAGATGGGTGCGACAGGCGTGGCGCTCACCTGGATTACCGTCTATCCTCTGCTGGCCGCGTTCATGGCGCGAAAAGTTCTCAGCGAACTGAGGATCCCTGCGATTGCGGCCCTAAAAGAAATCGGGCCGACGCTGACGGCGGTGGCTGCGATGGCGGCGAGTCTGCTCGTCGTCTTGTCGGGTCTCCCACAGGTCGCGTGGGCCGATCACGTGATCCGACTCCTCGTCGGGACGACCGTCGGTATCCTCATCTACGCGGCGGTCATGTTATGGCAGGGTGGAGTGTTGGTGCGGGAAGTGGTGGAGGTCGCGGGATGGATCGTACGGCGCCACCAGCACGCGTAACAGCAGGTGGGAGCTGCTTCTTCCGCTTGCCCCTCTTGGTCACGAGGGCGAGGACTGCCGCGTCTGCTCGACCGGCGAGGAGTGTGCGTGCGGGTTGTCGAGAGACGCAAAATCGAACAGCCGCCGGTCCAGCAGATGGGCGGGGAACACGTTGCTCAATGCGGCAAAGATGCTCTCGCGGCAGCCGGGAAAGCAGCGCTCCCAGTCATGGAGAAGGCGTTTTACTTCCTTGCGCTTGAGGTTGTCCTGTGATCCGCACAAATCGCATGGAATGATCGGGAACCGCCGGAGTTCCGCGTAGCGAGCCAAATCCTCCTCCGGCACGTATGCCAGCGGACGAATCACGACGTGACGGCCGTCGTCGGACCGCAACTTGGCGGGCATGGCTTTCAATTTCCCACCGAAGAACAGGCTCAAGAAGAGCGTTTCGACAATGTCATCGCGATGATGCCCCAGGGCAATCTTCGTCGCACCCAGCTCGCCGGCCACTCGGTAGAGAATCCCACGACGCAACCGCGAACAGAGTGAGCACATCGTCTCGGTCTCGGGGATTGTGCGCTTCACGATGCTGAAGGTATCGCGCGTTTCGATATGGAACCTGATCCCGCGACTCGCCAGATAGGCGGGTAGGACGTGAGCCGGAAACCCGGGTTGTTTTTGATCCAGGTTCACGGCAATGATCTCGAACCGGATGGGCGCGCGCTGCTGCAAGACGAGCAGAATATCGAGCAACGCGTGGCTGTCCTTGCCGCCGGACAGACACACCATCACGGTATCGCCGTCTTCGATCATCGAAAAATCCGCGATGGCCTGCCCGACGAGCCGGCACAACCGTGTCTGCAGCTTGTCGGTTTCCTCGTCGAGTTTCATCGTCTCATCTGCGATTGTCGCACGGATCGGGACGGCAAACGTAGGATCATCCAGAGACGGGAGTCAAGATGGAAACGGGATTCCTCGTAGTTGGCTCGATGTCGGCGCTGAACGGATTTGACATTTCATCATTTTCTTACTATGTTCCAACTTTATGTGGTATTTGGGCCTGTTGGGTTTGCTCGTCCTCTCGTCGGCCCTCTCTTCCTCACGAGACCAACAGGCACGGCGCGTACGTCGTCCGGTCCACCCCGTCCCACGTTCCCAGTCACATCATCGTTCCGACCGTGTCACTCGATTTTGTCGGGATGGGAGGAGTCTGATCTATCTCGCCATGTGTCCCAGCCATAGCACCCCAACCGGGCCTCCGACGTCGCAGGCGTCACTCGCCTTCGACCTGGAAACGGGGATCGCTCATTGCTTCTCGTGTGGATGGGGCGGGCGCGTCGCAAAGCCGCTCACAGGCCCGATTCACCCGGACATGTTGCCTCGCATCTTTCAACTCGTCCTTCATCAGAAACTCACGACATGATGCCTTGGTGGCCTTTCGGGCTACCTTTGGCTCTTGTCCCTCCTGAGTGCTCCCGCTTCCGGCGGTCACCCTCGCGGTTCCTCCTCGTACGCGTTGACCCGACGACACCGGTGCCCGACAACACCCGAAGCGGCCCGGCCGCTCGACCTGATTCAGCATGCCGGTCGACGGAGGCCACCAACTGTGCATGCGTAATGGCATCGAGCAGCGCTTGACGCTCGGGCTCGATCCGGCGCTGCCGAGGCGCACGATTGACGAAGCGCTCGGCCGCGTCGAGGAGCCGGATCAGCGCGTCCAACCGTCTCGACTCCGGATCCTGATCAGCTTTCATCGCATCGCTGCTCCTTACTTTGGCACTGTGACGGGAATTGAAGCCGGACTGGCTCCATCGTAGCAGAGGGCGTGAACTGAACGCTGCATCAAGGAAGCGGGTCGGCATGAGGACAGCGGCCAACAATCAATCAACGGACGGACAGCGCGACGATCAGCCATACCGCACCGAACGCGAGCAGGCTGAGCGAAATCCACGAGAGCATCGAAAGAGACGTGGCACATGCGAGGAGGACCATCGGCTAGGCAGTATCGACGGTCATCGATGGCGGAATCCATTGGACGGAAGTCGTAGAGGGAACCTGTCCGCCAAACGCGCAATGCCATTGACAGACGCAATGCATTCCGCTAGTTTCCCGTGTCACTTCTATAAGGAGGTTTACCCATGGCGAAGGGATTGTCGAAGAGCGCGGTCATCAGCAAGTTGGCCGAGGCGCACGAATTGCCGAAGAAGACGGTCGCGGCGCTGATGACGACCATGACCGAGATGGCTTACAAGGAAGCGAAGAAGAGCGGCGTCTTCGCGATTCACGGCCTCGGCAAGCTCGTCTTGGTCCATCGGAAGGCACGCATGGGCCGGAACCCGCAGACCGGCGAGGCGATCAAGATTCCAGCCAAGCGCGTGGTGAAGTTCCGCGTAGCGAAGGCTGCGAAAGAAGCGATTCTCGGTCGCTGAGTCTCTCCCGTTTGAAGAGTCGAAAGACTCCTGCCGCGTCCCGTCCCGCCTTGCTTCACTGGCGGCCCGGTGCAGTCAAGGACTTTTACGGGCAGTGTTTTTCCTCTCTCCCAACCGAAACATTGCAGTCAGCGCGTGGGCGCTGACTGCCGCTTCGGCTCACACTGCCTTCCGTGCCCTCCCAATTTGCTCCTACGAATCGTTATCGCGCCCGGCCTTCCTCAAGGACGATCGCCAAACGCCGATCGGCCATCGCGCGCTTGAGCAGGGCAGCCATAAACGCCGGGTCCAACGGTTTCTTGAGGAAGGCGTAGGCGCCCGCAGTCAGCGAGCGGGCGCGCAACGTATCATCGTCGGCCCCCGTCATCAGGAGGATAGGCGTGTTCGTTTGAACAGCGCGCACCTTCTCCAGCAACGTCAGCCCGTCCATACGAGGCATCCGGATATCACTGACGATCGCGTCATACTGCCGGGAAAAAATCAACATCATGGCTTGTTCCGGCGTATCCGCCGTATCGATCTCCACGTTTGGGATCCGCCGCTGGATTGCGTACGGCAGCGCGGCGAGCAATACCTCGTCGTCGTCAATGATCAATAATCGATGGTCGCCTCGCTCCGGCATCACCTCGTCATGTAATGGCACAACCACCTCCCTGCTGCTCCGTTCCGGACAGCGTAATCGACGGCCAGGATCAACTCTATCGGAGTAACGGCGAAAAGCCGCGTTGTCCCACTCCTACGTACATTCACGCCTCCCGCTGTCCAGCGGGACTACGTTTTGACCCAGATACGGTGCGGCATTGCCGACCCGGGCCAGCCGTCCTCGACGGTGCATCGCCTCGCGCACAGTGCCTGACTGCGCTGCCGAGCGCCGAAAATCTGACGCAACACCTCACCGAACTCCGATTGCCGCTATCTCCACGTTTTCCTACGCTACCCTCCGCTCATCTTTTTTGGGACCGAGGACACCGTGCTGTCCGTCGAAGCATTTCTTGCCGCTATTCTCCTGGCGATCGTGTCGTGCTACGTGATCGTCGCGGGCTCTGAGTTGGGTGCCGCGGTCTGGTATCTCCTCGCCGCCGGCTCTCGGGCGGACCACCAGCGCCAGCTCACCGCCTGGAGGATTGGACCGGCCGTCGAAGGGCACCACGTCTGGTTGTTATTGATCGCCGTGGTCCTGTGTGCGGCGTTTCCGGTTGCGTTCGGGCGTATCTTCGTCGCGCTGCTGGTGCCGGTCCTCGGAGTGCTCTGCGCAGTGGCCGCACGTGTCGTCCTCCTCGCGTGGCGACTCACGGTGCGGGCCGGCGCTCGCCGGCTTCGGCTCGTCAATACACTGCTGGCCGCGTGCTCGCTGCTTCCCCCGTTCCTCTTGTCCATGGGCGTCGCGGCGCTGAGTATGGGGCACCTGGAATCCCCTTGGGACGGCTCAGGGCGGCCCTGGCTGACTCCCTTTCCCTTTGCCGTGGGGATGCTGGGGCTCTCGCTCTTCGCCATGCTCTCTGCCCTCACACTGTTTCTCGAAGCTCCTCACAAACCGTTGCGCGAAGATTTTCGGCGCCGCGCGTTTGCCGCCGTGATTCTGGCGAATGCCTGCGCCATGATCGCGCTCGCCCTGGCGCGTGACGAGGCGCCGATTATTTGGCGCGGGCTGACACAGAGCAGCATGGGCTGGACCCTGATCGGGACGGAAGCCGTACTCGTGGCACTCACGCTCTTCTGCTTGATCAAGCGAGAAGCAGCCGGCGCGCGTCACATCGGGATGGCGTCGGTCGTCGTGCTGATCATCGGCTGGGCCTATGCCCAATATCCATTCCTCCTCGCTCCCGAGATCAGTATCTACAATTCAGCGGCACCCGGCTGGTCGTTGCGCTATCTCGTGGCCGTCCTCGCCTCTGCCGCTATCCTCTTTCCTTTCCTCTACTACGTCTACCGCCTGTTCAAAGGTGGACTGACGCTCCGAAAAGTGTGATCGCCGGTTGAGAAAGCGCGGTCACTGAGCACCGGCCTGAACATCACGCAAATCAGCACGCTTCGGCCGGGAGCAACGCCGTGATCATATGGATGAGATCGTGGCGGCTCACCGGCTTACGGATGAGGCCCCACGCTCCTTGCGCTTGCGCCTGCTGCTCGAGGGCGGCCTCGATCTGCCCTGTCATCAGGATTACCGGCGTACCGGGAGCGATCCGTTGAATGCGATGCAAAAGAGCAAAGCCGTCCATGTGCGGCATGGTGATATCGCACAAGACGGCATCGAATCGGTGAACAGTGACCGCATGAAGGCCGGCTGCGGCGGTTTGTGCAACCTCCACCAGGACATGAATCAAATGATGGCCCACGCACTCTGCCAAGGCCAGGAGAAGAGCGGGGTCGTCATCCATGATCAATAGTCGTCGCCTTGTCACCATAGCGTCACAATCCGTGCGGTCATTTCCGTGGAGAGTAAAAGAAAATCGCGGTTCGTGGGTGTAGGAAATAGGCCTGTCGGCAGGAGAAACGGCCATAGACGAAGTACGCAGAAGGCGAGGAATGGGCAGAGCCGTTCGGGGGTTCGTCAGCTCACGGCACGAACGGAGAAATCGAGGTGCGGGTGTCCGAACAGAGTGATGCGGCGGATGGCCAGAGCCGGCCATCGACCTCAGCCAATACGGCCCCGACGAACGCGCCCACGACGTTCATGAGGAAATCCGGAAAAGAGGGGAATCTCGTGACGTTGAACAGTTGCAAGGTCTCAGTCGTCGCGGACAAGACTGCTGCAAGCATGAGGGCGCTGAAGATCGCCCTCCATGCGCCAAGACGCGTACGTGGCAGCCGGCACCAAAACCCGAACGGAAGGTAGAGGAGAACATTGATCACCATGTCGCGCATAAGAGCCGGCGCGATCACGCCTGGTGCGATTCCGGCCGGGATCCAAGTCATGCGCCACCACAAGGCCGTCGTTTGAAAGCCGTTCCAAGGCCATGTCGTCCCAATGATAATGAGCATGACCCAGCCCGCCCACAAACGACGGCGCGTCAAGAAACGGGCAGCGAAGCGTTGAGCGATTGCGGGCATACCAGTAAGTATAGTCGAGACCGGACACCGATCGCTGAATCGAGATCGCAGAGGTCGATGTTATTTCCGCGGGGTGAAGCGATCGTGGTACGCACTCCAGCTCGCATAGACGGCGGCCAAGAGCGTTGCCAAAAAGATAGCGACGAGCACGAGGCCGATGATGCTATGCCACACCTCGAACTTCAGCAGCACCCAATCCAGGACGGCCATGTCGCTCCTCCGATGCCCCCTCATTCTTTTCTAGCGCCCGCCCCACGCCTTGTCTGTCGGGGAGGACCTGAAATGGCTTCGCAGGAATACCGTACAGTAACCTGGGTAGGATTGCGGCCGAGCGATTCAGTAGGAGGGGCCTAGTGAGGATGCGGCCCGGTGGACGGGACACGGCAAACCTCTTCCCCACACATGATGCAGACGTAGATCCCAGTCGATTCGCCTTGGTCGGTCCATTCCAGCTCGAGCTGATAGTGTCGGCAGGGGTCGGCCGAGACGCGACGGCGCCAGCGATCGCGTAATGCGCGGGCTTGGTCCTCGGTCATCGGTAAGCGATCATAAGAAGCAACCCCCACGAACGAAAGATGGCCAAATGGCCTTACAAGGTCTACCTACGACCAGAGCTCATTGGGATGTTGAACCAGTGGAGCACCATTCACGGACCATCTTCGGCCCCGCCTGTTTGCGACGCTAAGAATGAATGGCGGCAAGGAATCCATCGCGCCGGATGAGTTCATCGAAGAGTCGCTCTACGGCTAGGGACGCGTAGCCGAGTTGCTGCGGGACCCGTTCACCGGAGATCGCCGCGTCGATCAGGGAAGCGACTAGCGTCGCAATGAGCAGGGCCACCTCGCGCTCATCGCCGTGCCAGTGGCGGTACCTTCCCAGGGCATGGCAGGACAAGACACCGAGAAATTGCTCGTCGCCGCACCGAATGGGAATCTCGAGCGCCGAGACCCCGTTTTCGAGACCAAGGTAGACGCCCATGAAGGGAATCATCCGAGGATCCGCAGCGAGATCATCGATCGGGACCATCTCGCCGCCCATGAGGGGGGCCAGATATCGAGGCGTCGGTTGAACGAGTTGCCCGGCCGCGATTCGATGCGACCGAGTGGACCGCCGGTAGAGGTCCCGGCACTGAAGGAGCCCGCTTCGACTATCGTATCGCCAGAGCGCGACCCGCTCCACGCCGATGGCATCGGCAGTCATTTCGAGAATGGCTTTGATGGCTTCCGACGGCCGGCCGTGGAGGACGACCACTTTGGCGATCGACAAGAGAGCTCGCTGCTGGACATGCAACCGCCTCGTTTCTTCATCTTGCTCGGTCTCATCCCTCCATTCACTCCGCCAATCCTCCAACGAGCCGACCCCCTGGGAGACGAGCAGAGCGGCGACGAAGACGCAAAAGTAGCCGAACGGGTAGACAGTCGGGCCCAGCTTCGGGATGAAATCCACGCCGGCCGCATAGCCGGCGACGATGCCGAACGTGACAAATTGGACCATGCGCTTCTGATTCACCGAGGTGGCGTCTTGATAGGCGAAATAGAGGTGCCAGAGACTCCCGCCGGCCATGAGGGCAAAATAGCCGATGAACAGCCAGCCGGCCTCGCCGTACAGCGGATAAAACCCCCACCACTGCCGCGTGACTTGCGGAATGAGGTCTGAGTCGAACGCCAGGACGGCGAAGACGGTGGAGACCGCCCAAGCGGCCCATACCACGAGTTTGTGTGACTGATACAGCCCGCGGAGTCGAACGGCCAGATCGTACGTCGCAACCGCGATGAATGGCACGCCCAAGTAGGCGACCTTGGCCCAGACCAAGGCACTCGCTTCGGTCCGGCTTGCATACATGAAATGGAAGGCGACGAGCCAAATCGTCGCCGCGAGGAAGGTAAGGACTAAGGGAAGTCGAATCGCGCGCTGCAGGCGGTGCATGAGGAACTGGAGCACCACGAACAACAGCCCGGCCGCCGTGGCGAGGGGCGGCAGCGAATAGGGATTGAAGAAGTAGTGTTGTGAGTCGAGAACGTCTGCCCACATGATGCACCGGACTCGGTCATCGCTTGCACCCTTGCCTTCATCCATCTTCGGCTGTGCCTTCCGGAGGGCAGAAGAGGACGATTGAGACGTTCCCGTAGTCTCACGCCTTACGCCATTACGGCTGAGGAGGCCCGAGGACTTGGTGTAATGCCGTAGCAGTCTCGACGATAGCGGCGATGCCGCTCATCTGGCAACATTCTGCCTCCTCATGGTACGCATTGCCGCCCCCGAAACCTGCCTTGCGCAAGGCCACCCTCAGCCACGGCGGGATCGCACGACAACGTACTCCACTCATCCTCATCGGAGCGCTGATGTCACTCTCTGACGAGCGAGGCATTCTCGAGCGAGAATCCGTCGCCAATCTGGCGATGAGCATTAGCCAGATCCTCACCGCTTCCGAACCGCTCGAGCAAATCCTGCAGCAGTGCGTGGAATCGCTGATTTGGCACCTGGACCTCGCGTTTGCCCGAATCTGGTTGCTCGACTCCACCGAGCGGACGTTGGTACTGGCGGCGAGCGCCGGCCTGTCGACAAACCTTCACGGCACCTTTAGTCGGATCCCCGTCGCGACCTCGCTCAAGATTGGTCGCGTCGTGCGTGAGCGCCGCCCTCACCTGACAAACCGCCTTCATGAGGAAACGTGGGTTCGGGATCAGGAGTGGGTCACGCGGGAAAGGTTGATCGCGTATGCCGGCTATCCCTTGATCGCGCGTGACCGCGTTGTCGGTGTCATGGCGATGTTTTCCCGCCATGAACTCGGGGAGCGAACTCTCGATGAGCTGGGTGGCATCGCGGGCGGCATTGCGCAATGCGTGCGACGTTGTCAGGCCGAGGACGAGCTCCGCGCCAACGAACGACGTCTGTCATTGGCTGTCGCCGGTTCCGGGATGGCGCTGTGGGAGTGGGAGTTCGAAACGGAGCACATGGTGTGGTCACCCCAGTTTTTCTCGCTGTTGGGATATGCGCCCTCGACCATCACTCCGTGTCGAACCGCGTGGGAGCAGCGGCTCCGCCCCGAGGATCGGGATCGGGTCATCGGGGATATTGCCCGCAGCCGGTCAACTGGCACGCCATTGAGCCACGACTATCGCATCATCACGGCAGACACCGGGGAGGTGGTCTGGGTGGCGGGGCGAGGAACGTTCGTTTCCGATGGCGCAGGGATGCCGCGTCTGATCGGCGCGCTGTTCAATATCAATCACCGGAAGCGTACCGAAGCCGAAATTCAACGCCTGCTCGAACAGGCCGAGCGAACCCAGGACGAGCTTCGCGACAAGCAGGCGCAGCTCGTGCAAAACGCAAAGCTTGCCTCCATTGGCGAGCTAACGACCGGGCTGGCTCACGAACTGAACAACCCGCTCAACAATATTGGCCTGTTCGTCGGCAATGCCCTCGACATCCTCTCGGAACATGAGAACGACGACTTCAAGGAACGCTTGGTGACGTATCTGCACGCCGCCGAGGAGCAAGTCAATCGAGCGGCGAGTATCATTCATCACCTGCGAATCTTCGGCCGCTCGAGCAGGCGCAATTTCACGACCCTTCAGATCGACGCCGTGATACGGACCGCGTTGGCATCGCTCGTGGAACGTATCCGGATGGCAGGCGTCGACCTTGTTGATCGGCTCGATGCCGAGCACGCCTACGTCGAGGGATGCCGGATCCAGCTCGAACAGGCGCTGGTGAACCTGTTCACGAACGCGCTGGATGCGATGAAGGCGTCATCCACCAAGGTGCTGACCGTGTCGTCACGTGTGGTCGATGGCGTGGTCCGGATCAGCATTACGGACAGCGGCGACGGGATCGCGCCCGACAACCTGCCGCGGGTCTTTGATTCGTTCTTTACCACGAAGGAGGTGGGCGAAGGAACGGGCCTCGGCCTTTCGATTGCCTTCGGGATTATCAAGGCGCATCGCGGAGAAATCACCATGCAGTCCTCGCCGGGACAAGGGACCGAGGTGACGATTCATCTGCCGCTTTCGAAGCACCCCTGTTAGAAGGTTTCAGGGGACTCTTGCTCGCCGCTCAATTTAAGGAAATCACCCGCAATTCACGCTGCGGCGGAGTCGGGTGATGAAATTGAAACCGTCCCTCGTCGCTGTAATCCAGCCTCACGCCTTCCAGCCGCCTTGCGCTCTCAGGCGGAACGGCGATCGTGAGACCTTGGAGGTCGACGACTTCATCGTCCGGCTGCGGCTCCCCTTCCAGGGTGAGGGTCATCGACAGGCGCTTCTCATCAATGTCGGTCACGACAATTCGCACGACCCGTTCTTCCGGATGCTCGCGAAGCAACTCCTCTAACCGTGCGCGTGCGGCCGGTGTCACAATGATCATGGCGCGACTCTCCACGTGTTTCCGGCGCGAGATCGCCCATCGGTGAGCGCCCGCTTACTTTTTTAAATAATTCTCCACATTCATGATGAACGCGTGTAGCGGGTCTTGGGCATTTGCAGTGTCGGACGATGAGATCTCATCAATGATATGACGGCCGAGCATCCGGTAACTTTCGAACTGCGATTCGTTGAACCATTGATTGCTGGTCGGCTCGTGCGGAAAGTCCGGGTGCTCCATGGCGTAGTTGTAGATATCGGCCGATTCGCTCCCGCTGATCGTCGGCTTGATATAGATCAGGACGCCGTCCTTGTCCGGAGGACCGCCATCCACGCCGGAATACCCGATCCGGCCCATGGCACAATACTTCCCGGTCTGCTTGCGGCTCCGCGGCAGGATCTTCGCGTACCGCTCGACGGTGATGAGGATGCCAAGATCGATGCGGATTTTTCTGATTGCGTTTCCCAGGTCTTCGAAATGACTTTCCGGATCGTGACCGGCGTCGCACACGACGATGACCCGGCACCGTCGCAAGACCATTTCATACAGGCCGAGATTTTCGAAGTGCCCGCCGTCAGACAGATAGACAAACCGCTTCGTGTCGTCAGTGAAGCCAAAGGCTTCCTGCAGGAGGGGCACGAGCGCGACGCGGGGACCATCATATTGGTACGCGTCGGCGCCGGCCGGGCCGGGATTCCCGAACCACCAGCCGAGGCGCACGTTAAAGAGCGTCATGAGCAGCGTGACGACGGAGGACGAGTGGTAGCCCATGTTGGGACTCGCGGCTGCACCGGAAATCGCCATGGCGGTCCCGAGCGTCAGGGGGTAATGGCCGTTCTTCTTGGCGTATTGCTTGGCGCTCCGGTAACCCAGTTGATGATTGCCGGCATGGAGCGCGCTCATCGTCATCGATTCCGCCTTACGCTGTTGCCACGCAAGTTCCTCGCCTTTGACAAGATTCAACGCCGTATTGAGGATGTGCAGGAAGCGATGTGGGCGTAACGCATCCCGTCCCCCGCCGTCATTGGACTGATCTTCGCCCGGTTCACCGGCGCCTTCTGCTCGCTTCGGCAACGGATACGGCTCAATCCCGCCGGGACAGAGTCGCTCGATCACCTTGCGATTCGCGAGAGATTGCACGAGGCCGCCTTCATCGGAGTCCTGCACCGAGTACACGAGCCGGTTCAGGGTGTCTTCGGCGATGCCGAGCGGTGGTCCTCCGATCAGGTCGTTGACCGCTTCTATAAGCCGAGCCTCGATCCGGGGCGGCAGCCGTCGGCCAAGGCGATCCTGGGTAGCCGACCGGATCTCTGTTAGCAACCCGTCCAGTCGTTTGAGATCGGGGTGAACGGCGTGCGCCACTGCCGCTTCGAGACTCTCCACCAATCGTCCCGCATCCCGAATATCGTGGGGCCAGAGAAACACAGGATTCAAATACGTGATGGGGAGATTATCGAGTGGATCGAATCCCGTGAACGGATTTGGCGTCCGCTGCAGACGTGAGGCACCCAGGTACGCGCGGATCAACCGGTTCCGATACAAGGCGTGCAGTGAAAATTTGTTGATGTTGATGAAATAGGAGGCGGTCGCAGCCAACGCCAGGCACGTCAACATGATGGCGGTCAGCGGCCTCCATTCGAGATACTGAGGCACATTCGTAATGGCCACCACCCAACCATACGATACGCCGAGCGCGTCCTGGACCCAGATCGTCAGCAGCACGACGAGGATGACGACAAACAGCGGCGTGACGAACGCCAAAATGAGATTGCCGATTCGGTCTTTCCACCCCGGTTGCGCCAATTGCCCGGAAGGACCCGACGTGCGTTTGCTGTAGCCCAATAGGAGCGTGAGCAGCCCCGTCACTCCCCCCATGCCTTCCAACAGCCACGGGATCGTGCGGTGTTCGATCTCAACGTACCAGGAAGGCCCGAAGAGCGTCAGGAACGTGACCGCGATCCAGACAAGGCCGCTCATGAGCATCCAGCCTCCGGCCCGTGCCCACCACTCGCGATCTTCATCGTCGGTCGACCGACTGGCCAATCCGATGAACACTGTCGCGGCGAAAAGGAAGATGCCCAAAAACGCCGGCGGGGACAACATGAGGTAGGACGAGGCATCGATGGCGTGCGGCGCGCGCATCAAGACGTACCAGAGCAGCCAGCCGCCGAAGCCGCCGGACAGCAGGATGATGCCCCTCTCTCCCCAGGTGCTGGGCCGGCCACGAATGGCAATCGAGATGAACCAGGTCAGGAGGTTGAAGGCCGTCGCCCAGATCACAGGAATGTGCCACGTACCGAGCTGTTCCCGGTGATGCCAGGCATACATGGCTAGCAGGATGCCCGATGCCATAATAGGCCCGAGCCCCCACAAAAGGAACGACCCTTGACCTTCGGGAAGCGGCCAGCGGCTCCGATACTTGTTCAGACTTGGCCTGAGCAGATGCATATACGTGAGCCCCACGGCACCGCTCGCCAGGCCGATGAGCAGTTTGGCCAGGTCTCCGTGCGCGAGGAGCATGGCGAGGAGTAATGGCGACACCAAGATTGCCACGATCAGGAGTGGAACCAGGATCAGCCAATTGAGGATCACGTTGCGGACGTATGTGCCAATCAACGCCCACGTATCGGCCGAGAGAAGGCCGAGGTGAGGGGTCAGATAGTTGCTGTACGCACGAAGGTGATGGACCGGGGGCGGCTCCGGGGTAGTGGGCGAATGAGAAGGATGCCCGAGCGCCTCCATCACTCCCGGGAGACCATTCGGATGACGGTACGCCCAGGCCGAGAGCCAACTTCCGACGTAGCCGCCGCCCGAGACCGTCGACAGATACGAGAAGCGATTCAGTACGCCCTGCTGGGCAAGACCCTGTAACACGCCGAGCGCGAACGTCGCGCTTCGAATGCCGCCGCCGGACAGACACAGCGCGGCAAGGGGATCAGGGTTGTTATGAAGCCGACCATACGCCTCGGTCCGGCGCCGATCTTCCAATTTGCGAACGGAAACGCCATACGCCTCTTCGAGCAGGAGGCGATGCACCCGCACCCGGTCTTCCTCCCTGAGCTGCGGGAGAAGGCGAACGGCCTCCATGGCATGGCTGCTCAACACGACCTTTGTAAACCGCTCACTGGTATAGAGGGTGGGATCGTGAATCAGCTCGTTGAAGATCACGACAAGGGTCTCAGGGGCGAGGCGAGACCCATAGCGCCTCATGATGTACCGAGAGAGTGCCGTCTTTTCATCGCGGATATCGGCGATCAGCGCCGACGGGTCGGGAAAATCTTCCGGGACAAATGTGGGATCCGCGCGGGGCGGCGGCTCGAGCCCCTTCAGCACCGAATATTCTTCCGCGAGCACTTCCGAGAACGTGAACGGCAGGCTGAGCCGACCAGTCGGCATAGGAACAACCTCTTTGTGGAACCACCTACTGGCTCAGGAACTGCACGATCTCCGGCACCAGCCGCTCCACGCCCCGCTGCGCGGCGAGCCGCAAGAGCGCCCGATCGCAGTCTGATGGCAGTTTGAACTTGGTCGGGATCATGGCCAGGTGCTCACGGACCTGCTCCCGTTTAGTGAGTCGATTCCGTTCCTTGGCGCAGGCGTCCGGCATCAACTTGGCGAGCGCGTCGGCCTGCTCCGGCCAGATGTCGAGGTCGGTGTGCCGGATCACGATGATCTTGAGCACCGTTTCGTCCGGCAAGACGACCCGCTCCGTTTGCAAGATGTGCCAGGCGGTCGCCTGATAGGCGTTCGCGCGTTGTTCCATGATGCCGACGATTCGCGAGGGATCATCGACGAAGACTTTGAAGCCATCTTTCAGATGATCGAGCGTGGTGTTCTCGATCCAGAAGGGGAACGAGCTGTCGAACGCGATGACCAGGCCACGCTTGACCGGTCCCCGGCTCCGGTCCTCCAGCTTTTTCAGGAACACCTGCAGCAGGGATTCGGTTCCTTGGTTGTCGAACAGTCCACCGTCCCCGACGTGGAGGTAGGTGTCGGGGTGGATTGGTGATTCGACGCTGATCGGTCCGATAAAGAAAGGAAATGAGGCGGAGGCGGCCACCGCGTAGGAGATGGGAATCTGTCGGGCATCGATGCCATACTCTTGAAACGTATTGGGCATCAACGCCCGCTCGGCGACACGCAACGCGGGAGGCAGCGGCCTGCCGTCATGCCGGGTCTTCAGCTCATCCTGCAGGATCTGGACAAAGTCGTACTTGAAGTCCGCAGGGGGCACGGTCGTCAACACCACGCGCCGGCCGTTGTTGTAGAGCGTCGAATTGATAATCAGTTGCGGGGCATCTCGTCGTTGCTCGCGCCCGTAGAGGTCCGCCAGCGTGACGCCTTTCAAGTACGAGCGGTCGAGCACGTCCGCCAAGGAGGCGGCACGCTTCGGCGAGCTGAGCCAGCGGTTCTTGATCACCTGCCGCCATTCGATGCCCCACTGAATGTTCTCCGCCATCGCATCTCGGTACGCGTCGAAAAACGCTCGGTACGTCGGGCTTAGGGTCTCGCCGGTCAAGACCGGGACCGTGGCCGGCGGCTTCTGCGTCGCAAAGTAACTGGAGGCCACGCTGCCCCCCGACACACTGGACATGTGCGTGATGCGCTCGATCAGCGAGCGGCGCTCCGCCCCGACCCGCACCTGAGCGAGTGCTTCCAATCCGGCTGCGCTGAAATACGCGGCACGGCTCCCGCCGCCCGACAGTGCGACGCCGACCAGCGTCTCCGACGCATCGGGGAGGGGCTCAAACATCGTGTCGCCTTTCGGAAGCGCGGCGGGGTGAAGGATGTGGGGGCTACAGCCGGCGAGCAGGAAAAGGGTCGAGAGGATCACGAGGAACATGGACACCATCAAGCGCTCCTTGTTCGGTCTGCGACTTACGACGCGGCGGAGCGGCGGTCTCCCGCGCGGGCATCTTCCGCAATCACGTCACTCGCCTTTTCGCCGATCATATAGATAGCGGACACGATAAAAAAACCTGGAATACGAGGAAAGACGGAGGCATCGACAACGCGCAAATTTTTCGTCCCATGCACGCGAAACCGGCTGTCGACCACTGCCAGCGGGTCGCTCGCGGGGCCCATCTTATTGCTGCACGACGCATGATGGCCCCACGCTTCGTTCTTGACGAAGGTGCGAAGGTCGTCTCGCGTAGCGACGGTTTCGCCCGGGATCACCTCGCGCTTGATGACGCCCTGCGCCTTGCGCGAAATGCGGCGGACGAATTCGATGCCGTCCACGACGGACTCCAAGTCTTCTTGCGCGGCATCGTTGGACTCGTCGAAGTAATGAAAGTTGATCTCCGGCACGTCGCGCGGATCGGCCGATCGCAGCGTGACCCGGCCCGCCGTGTTCTGAGTATGCGCCTTGAGAATCGCCCAGGTGAAATAGTTCTTGTGCTGACGTGAGACGGCCGAGTAGGTCGGAAAGTAGCCTTTGAAATAACTCGGCACGCCGAAGATATACAGGTCTGGAAGCGGCCGCTCCGGCCGCGAACGCTTGATCAGCCCGACGACCACGCCATTGGTCGTGTAGACCCCGGTCCCGTGTTCCCAATCCGCAAAGCACGGGTCGGCTTGCTGGCCGGCAGCCGGTGGCTGGAACGTGCAGTCGCGCAGCACTTGAAAATCACGATCCATCTCGGTGATGACGCCCACTTCATAGCGGTCCTGGAGATTCTCCCCGACACCGGGGAGGTCGACGTGCCCCTCGATCCCGAACTGCGCCAATTCATCCTTCGGCCCGATGCCCGAGAGCTTGAGCAGCTGAGGGCTGTTGAAGGCGCCGGCGGACAGGATCACCTCGCGCCGGGCGTTGATCGTGCGCCGCGATCCTTCTTGTGCCCTCTTCGCCCGCGGGTCGGCGCGATACAAGGAGCGGCCCTGCAGATATTCCACGCCGGTGGCCCGCTTCTCTCTATCAAGAAGAATGCGCGTGGCCAGCGCGTGGGTCACGATCGTGAGATTGTTTGGACAGCCCTTGGCCACGGCTTGGAGGTATTCCCGCGTGCCGTTCCGCCGGCCGGCGTTCGTCGCGACCGGCGTGCCGAAGACGCCTTCTGGGTTGTCGACCACGATGCGCCAGTCATTGGGATCAAAGTGGCTTCGCAGCACGTGCAGCGGGTTTCCGATATCGTCCCGGAGCGCGCCTTCAGCCATGGACGCGATCATCGCGAGCAACTGCTTGTCCTTGATGACCAGCGTCGGATCCGCCATGTTGGTCGTCAGCCAGCCGTCGTATCCGTGCCGGCTCGGATTCTCCGTTTTCTCGATCAGTCCGTGGACGTACTGGCAGCGTTCCAGCCGCTCGAAATACCGCCGCATCGCATCGCTGTTCCAGGACGGATCCCCGGTCACTTGCGCGATGTGGTCCCAATCGCTGTTGTGGGGATACACGGTGATCATCGCATTGTGCGCCGTGCAGCCGCCCAGCGTGCCGGCCCGTGGATACAGCACGCCATCCTGGTCGGCGACGTATTTGCTGTCCCGCTTGCGTCGGTCGGGATCGGCATAGTGCTTGACGAAGTAATCCCAGCGCAGCGCTTCGTCTTCGGTCGCGAAGCCATGGAACACCGGGACGGAATAGTTCGCGTTCGTGTCGTCCCCGCCGGCTTCGAGCAGCGCCACCCGGAATCCGGCCTTCGCAAGATTCGCCGCGACCGGGCCGCCGCCCGCGCCCGATCCGATGACGACGTAATCGAACGTCTCCCCGTCCGCTGGGGCGGCGGGTGTGGCACAGGCGACGGGCTTCGGTGCTCCTTTGGACAAGCTCGCACACCCGTCGAGCGACAGTGTCAATCCCGCGGCGGCAGCGAGCTTGAGAAAATCACGGCGGCTCTTGGAATCAGTCATTGCGGTCCTTTCTCGATCACCGTTGTCGTAACCCGATCTCGCCCCCAGATGGAGGAACAACTGATGCAGGTTGTGACACCATTGGCGCTCAGAACGTCTTCAGGAATTCGATCAGCGCGCGCTTGTCCTCGTCGCTGAGCCCGGGCTCCTCCTTCAGAAAGCTCGTGCCGAAGTAATGCCCGCGGTTCACGACGAAATCCGGGCACTTGTTGAATTCGAGGAGCGGCTCCGCCACGTTGCGCCAGACCTGTCGGGCCTGCTCATCGCTTGCGTGCTTCGGCAGCTTCTTTAAGTCGGCCTTGATGCGGACCAGCAGCTTGAGGAGTTTTTTCTGATGGGCGAGCCGCTCGACCGGCGTCATGCCTTCCGGCAGCAGGTTCACGTTGGCCAACAAATTCACCGGCGTCCCGGCCGGAATCGGTCCGATCTCGATGCCGCCTTTCTCGAAGATCGAGGGGAACAGCCCTTCTTCCAGCAACTCCAGGTCTTGCAGCACCTCGGGCAAGTATCCCTTGGGGATCCTGAGATAGCTCGTCGTCGTCGTGCGATCGATCACTCCCGGCACCCGGTCGCCGAACACCGGATCCTTGTCTCGCTTCTCCGGCCACAGCAGCTGTTCGATCGAGGACTCGAAGGACTGCAGACGCGCCTCGACGCTCGGGCTCGGGTTGAACCGTCCCACGCTGTTGTTCAAAAGAAACGGCGCCGTGGACCAGAGACTGACCAACGAGGCGGGCCGCGTGTATCCCCGACCGCCCGCCGGCATCGCGTAGCTCCGCGGCTCGCCGGTCAGCGGATGGTGAACGGTGATGCTTCCCACCGAAGGCAGGTCCTTGTACGACTGAGATGAGAAGTTGTCCCAGATGTTGCCGGCGAGCGCATTGGTCGCCAAGGGACTACACGCGTTGGTCTCGAGCAGGGTCACCGGCACGCGCACGTCCGTGGAGAGGAAATTGTTCTCGAGAAAATCCTCCTGCAGCACGATCCTCTTCATCTCGCGCTGAAACTCCTCGGTCTTCGTCCACTCCCAGTACTTCTTCCAGCAGTCCAGATAGCCGGGCCCCCCGCAGCCGCCCGGGTCGAGCCCGACCGCGGGAGTCGGGAGTTTGCTGGAGTGGCAGCGCGCGCACCGTTCGGCGAAGACTTCCTTCCCGCGTGTGAGTTGCCCCAGATCGCTCGTCAGGTAGTTCGCGCCGCCCGGAGCATCTTTCAACTTGTGCGGCCCGGTCGTCTTCAAAAAGAAGAGGGCGAGATTGGGCGTCTGTGCTTCCGTCGCCTGCCAATAGACCGAGTGCTCCCGCGCGATCGCAATCCGCATCGGCGTAATCGGCTGGCCGCCGATCAAGGGCTTGAAATGAAGCAACCATTCTTCGCTGAACAAGCCGATGTTCAAGAACACGCGATTCAGCGCGCCGAGCGCGCCGACGGAATCGGCCCCATCCTTCAGCACACGCGTCGTCCACACGGTGTTCGGGGCCTGGAAAAATGCCGTGAGCGGGCCGCTGCTGACATAGTCGTTGAATTGCTTGTTGTCGAGGCTTCCGCCCGCCAAGGTCTCCTTCCCCCAGCGCTTGGCCTGCTCAAGCCGCGGGCCCAGATAGTAGACCGCGTTCATCGTGCGCGGGTTGTTGATGTTGTCGGTCGAGACGAGCGACGTGTCGAGCGCGCCCGGCCGTGACGTGTGGAATACTTGAAAGGGAAAGCTTGACGGATCGGCGTCCCAGGTAAAGATCCGGTCGATCCAGAAGTATTGCGCGCCGACGTTCGAGCTGAGATTTTCCCACTTCGGGTGCTCGGGGTCGGTCGGAGGATTGACGGGATTGGGACCGACGTGGCAGAAGCCGCAGGACATGCCCACGCGATAAGGTCGCACGAGATCCTTCGAGAGATAGTAGCTTGGGTCTTCGTAGTACCGCTTGGGGTCCCACCTCTTCTCGGCGGCTTCATCGAAGTCGGGATTCGGAAACAGCCGCAATCCGACGATCCCGGTCGGCTCTCCGTAGTACGAGCCGACGGGTAGATTCTTTCCCCGCGCGCCGATCGCGACCCCGGGATATTTCTTCTCGTTCGCAAACGGATCCTCCGGACAGTCATCGCGACGCCGGTCGAGCCACAGGCCGTATCGCTTGGGATCAGGGCCGGTCGCTTTTTCGAAACACGGCTCATTGACGAGCCCCAGGTAATGCCAGCGATTGTTGCGGCTGAATTTCAGGCTCGGGTGCGAGGAGAGGGTCTTTAAGAAGTCCAGATTGCCGAAGCTCGCCTTGCCCAGCGTGTCCCAGAGTCGGTCGTTTCCGGCCGTCCAGACGATCCACGTATTGCGGCCCTGAATCTCTTCACGCGACAGCGCGGCTCCGCCGTCCATATCGTGAAAATAATCCTCATCGGCGGCGGGGAACGAGGATGGCGCACGGCCGACGGCTCGCGCTTCATCAACCACCTTCCCAGGGATCCCGCGCTGCTGGGTCACGCAACTGATCAGCACGACCACGCCCAGCACGCCCACGATTGCCAGCTTCGCCATGCTTCTCTCAAGGATGTTCACGATCACCGTTCCTCCTGTCCGCCTGATCAATGCCCTCGCCCTACGAGGCACGCCGTATACCACCCAGCCAGGCATCTACACCATCAGTAACGCCGAGCCGGTACGTAGGTGCGGTGGCCCTAGTGCTAGGGACTTGTGGTGTGGTGTGGCTTCGTTGGCCGTTTTCATTCGCCTGAGCGGATTGCAGCCCTGGAGTCGGCCGCCATCGGCCAGCAGTCCTCGCCGGGTTCGGCGTCTCCGCCGCTCTGCCGCGTCAAGAGAAAGTTGAATGCGAAGAACCGCCCGAAATAGACGCGACCCAGATAGACGCCTGCCGCAAGCCATCGCATCTCGTTGCGCACCTGGAGACCCCGTTCTCCCAGGAGAGTGGTCACCCACGAAGAGGTCGCGGACGGCAGCGTCTCGACGAACCGATAGTCGAGCACGATGGATTCCCGGCGGCCATCCAACAAGCTCTGGCCGCAATACACGTTCGCGAGCACCTGCGCTCCACCGGCATGGCCCCGATCATCGATCGTCTCAAACCCGATCGTATGTTGGAGGATCGGCAACAGGTCATCGAACAAGGCCGGCTCATCGGCCACGCGGGTCCATACCAGCCGGTCCGCTTTGCGGAAGATGTTCTGCCGCCAGATCCGTCGTCCGACGTCGACAGGCGCAAGCCGCGCGAGGACCTGCGGAAGGACTTGGCCATCGGACGGCAGAAGCGTCAGAAGATCGGGCAGCGGATGCCGGTCCGCGGCATCGGTGGCGCCAAATAGCGCGACGTCGAAGCGGCCGTCCGGGATGGGGCCGGCGGTCAGCCGCGCATAGATCTGATCGAGCTGCTCTTGGTTGGCGCCGAGTAGCGTACCGAAATCGGCCGCGAGCCGCCGTTTCATCTCATTGGTCAGCGGCCATCGATGCTCCAGCCAGGCAAAATCCGGCTTACAGCGATACCGCTCGCGGTCGATCATCGTACTCGATGGCAACTTCCGCTCGAGCTCCGCGCGACATTCGTCCTCTCTCGGGACCGGGGCAAACGGGATCATCAAACCGAGATCCGCGCTGGCGACGGGTGAAAGCGCCAGCAGCACCCCCATGCAATCGAGGATGCCGATCACCGTCGCGGCGCCGCAGTCTCGTCTTCGTCGTGTCGCCATCATAACGTCGCCAAGAAAGCGGTGCGGTCGCGCTTCTCTTGCTCGTTCAACGGCGCACCGACGAAGAACGGATGACCGCGCGGATGGTGGCGGGTCTCGTTCATATCCGGGTTGTTCGTATAGAACGGCCACAGTGCACGAAGTGTGTCTATGAGCGTCTCAGAGCCGGGGTCCGCGAGGAATCGACTGATCCGCTCGACAATCGTCCGCGCTGCGACGTCGCGTATCGGGTCCGACTTTGGATATCCACCCATCAACATGCGCCGCGCCGCCTCGTGCTCATCGTCCGTCAATGCCCCTCGCGAGCCTGATCGCGCTCGCATGACGAGTTGCAGGTCCGCAATGAAATCCTTGTGGCGAAAATTCCCGAGCGCGGCGGCCGGCACGCCGGGGGGAAACCGCAGTTCGATCCCGAACGGTCCGATGTGGCGAACGCCCGATGCCCGATCGATTTTCTTCTGCGCGGGCGGCGTGAACAGTTGCTCGATGGAGGCTTTGAAGAGGCGGTAGCGGCCCTCCACTGATGGATCGAAGGGCCAACACGGAGGAGACTCAGCCAAGGGCCGTCCATGGGCATCCATATAAGGAGACGTGTAAAACGGATCGTGCGGAGTCCCACACACTTCGGGACCGACTGCATTGTGGTGGAGGAACGGGGCGTGCGCCCACACGCTCAGTAACGAAACGGCACGGTAATAGCCGCGGCCCCCATTCACGTGGCCTTCCGGGAGACCATCGAGCACGGCCTCGGCCCGTTCGTGGTAGGCCGCCGACGCGAATTCTTCCCAGACGTGGCCGCGTAGGTGATTCGAATGGAGCGCGCGGCCGGGATTGATGGCAAGCTCGGCGGCCGGGATCGCCTCGTCGCTCCCCAGGTGATCCAAGTGCACCCCGGCCGTATCGCCCGGGAGCAGCGCTCGAAAATTCCGTTCGCGAAACGGATCAAACTGCTTCTCATCGCGGCTCGAATGACACGTGGCGCACTTGGCGGCAAAGAGCCGGCGACCGCGCTCGACCGCCCCGGCGCCGAACTCCTCGTCGAGATCGCGGATGAGATCGGCTTCCGAATAGATCGCGTCCGCCTTCGCAGCACGCCGGTCGTTCTCGCGCGCTTCCCGGAGATCGAACGAGCGCCCGCTCAGTACATAGTTCAGGAGATCGTGCCGGCGGTCCTCGATCGCCCGCCAGTTCGCACAATCGCGGCGCGTCTGGCCGATGTCGACCGGCGTCTGCCCGTAGCCTCGTTCGTGGGACGAAAATTGCCAGAGGTCGGTCAGATGGTTGATCCATGCCACCTCGGCGCAGCTTCCGATGTTCAGATAGACGCGCTGGAGAGCTTCGTAGACGCCGATGCCGTCCTCGCCGCCTTTGAGGAAATGAGGAACCTGCTCGATCTGCGTCTGCTTCCGCCAACATTTGGTCGCCTTGCCCGGCTCGCACCAGCACGTCTCTTCGGGTGATCCGGCAACACACTGGCTCACGGGGCGCCACTTCGTAATCGATTCGGTGAACAGCGGGCGTTGCCAGAAATCAATGAACGCGTTCATGGTGCCGGCATTGTTGATCTGATCGGTTGGAATCGCCGACGTATCGACCGTTCCGGGCCTCGCGTGACCGAAGACCTGCCATTGAAAACTGTCGCGCGGCATGCCGGACACGAAAATCTGCATGATCCGGGCGTACTGGTTCCCGACGGTGCCGGAGAGATGCTGGACCGCGGGATACTCGGGCCGGTACGGCGGCGTGAAGGGCCGCAGCGGATTGAAGCCGACATGGCACGCGCCACACGAGATGCCGATTCGAAACGGCGGCTCCATGGAGGCATCGGCCAGCCGCTTGCGGAACCCCTCCCACGACGCCTTCGTGCCGTTCAGCGCGAGCCAGGCCTCGGGATTGAAGCGGGGATTCGGAAATTTCCGGAATCCCATCGCCCCTGCCGATGTCCCGAATTCCAGATCGCAGGCGCTCTGCCGGTCGGCGGCGGCATGCGGATGACCGGGCGGCCGAGGGGCATCCTGAAAGTCACACGCCGGATCGCGATACCGAATCGGCCGCTCCCCGAGCGCTGCAAGCAACGCGTCATCGCCCGGGCAGTAATCAAACCCGTACGTGTTGTCGAGACTGTTCATCGGACAGTCGGGGTCGCCCGGGGTGCAGCAGGCCGGGTCGTTGATCAATCCCCACGTCCGAAACCGCTCGCCGCGCGAGGGCGCGTTCAACACGCCATACCAGTCGATCAGCACCCCGAGCCGCTGTTGAAAGACGTACGTGTAGAAGCGTGCATTGCCGGCTGTGGCCTTCAGCCAGATTTCACATCCCGCCCGCTCGGACGCGTTCAGGACTATCTTGTCATTCTTGAGGCACGGATCGGTGAGATCACGTGGCGGAGCGGCAAGCGCCGCCGTCAACGATAGTTCGGTCGCGGCGAAGGCCGCGACCAACATATAGCGAGCCAAGGTGGACACGATGGTCGGTAACGGCAGACCCGAAGCGCAGCGGCGCTCGCGGGCGACGCTGTGGCGGCGCTATATTGTCCACTTCCCTGGAGAGTTGTCGAGAGGGAATTTCGGGGAGCGATCGTCGTGTCCAAATACTTGACCAGTTGTTCTCTGTGAGACGGCAACGGAGTCTGACGAACGAGACCAGGACGAACACATGAGGCGCTACGGAACGCTGGCCGTTGACGCGGACGTCGGGACCGGAGGCGCGATGGCCCGGCCAGGCAACCGAATCACAAACCGGCTGCCGACGCCGATTCGGCTGTGTGCCGTGATCTCGCCACCGTGTAATTCGACGAGACCTTTCACGATGGTCAAGCCCAAACCCGCGCCTTGGCCGGCTCGGGGTGCGGCGCTCCCGCGGTAGAAGCGATCGAAGACCTTCGGCAATTCATCCTCAGGAATGCCGGGGCCATTGTCCGCGACACTCACTTCCGCGGCTGATCCGTCTTGACCCGCGGACAGCTCAATCCGACCGCCGGCCTGCGTGAAATTGATACTGTTCTGCAACAAATTGGTCAGCACCTGCTGGAGCTTGTCCTTGTCCGCCTGCACCCACAGGTCGGGCTGCGGGTCATGAATGATGATCTTCAGTGATTTGCGGTCCGCCATCGGCCGCATCATATCGACAGTCTCTTTGAAGAGCGCGCCGACGGAAAGCGGCTTCGGGACTAATTGCACGTGACCGGCTTCGATCTTGGCCAGGTCGAGCAATTCTTCGATCGTCCGCATCAGGCGCTCGACGTTCGCGAGAATCCGCACCAAAGTCTGGCCTTGCGACGGCGTGATGGGCCCGAGAATCTCATCGCGAAGATTTTCCGCATATCCTTTGATCGCGGTGACCGGCGTTCGAATCTCATGGGAGGCCACCGACACGAAGGCTGATTTCAGGCGATTGAGTTCCTGTAGTTCTCGGTTCGATGCTTCCAATTCTCGCGTCCGCTGCTGGACGCGCTGCTCCAACGAATCGGTCAAGGCCCGCACCTGTCCCATCAGACGTCGATGGACAACCGCAACACTGGCCGTAATCCAAATCAACACGACGGCGAGCGCATGGTTCATCAAGGTATAGGTGGACGCGCCTTCCTGTGGCGCCAAGACATACGCGGCCGTGACGAGCACCGTGGCGAGGGCAGGGACGATCATAATGACGGCAAGGTTCTTCAACCACACCGTGAAATAGACCGGCACGACGTACAGCGCGCCGAGTGGAAACGCGACCGGCATGACGAGGTCCACGGCAAAGACGGCGAGCATCACGACGAAGGTCGCGACGGTGAGACGTGCCGGAGGCGCAATGTCAATCGAGGTCATCCCGCTACTCTAGCGGACGGACCATGAGAGAGCAATTACAGAGGCGTCACATCGAGAACGGCTTTCGACAGCCGCGGGGAACGGCGGCGGCACGGAGGGCGGTGCTTAGCTCGACGGAAGAGACAATGTAAAGAGGAAGAAAGTGTGGATGAAGCGAAGGGGACGCCCAACAGCCAAGGTGCGAGGACGATCGCAATGTAGAAATGCGCCCGATCAGTATCCGCGTCCGCTCCCGCCGCGGCCCATGCGATCCAACGGCAACGCCTCATACCGTTGTTTGAGATCGGGATGCTCGTTGAGGTACTGCTTGACCGCCGCGTCGTCGGCGAAGACTTCCGGGCTCCGCTTCCGGTACTCCTCGACCGTGAGGTCATACTTCGCCAGGACTTGTCCTAGCTTCGCGTTAATGTCGGCCCCCATCTCCCGCATCTGTTCGGGCGACGGGCGCTGGCCTTCCTTGAATCGCTCTCCGCCTTGGAAGTAGTTCGTCATCATCTCCCCGATCTCAACGCGCGCGTTGACGAACTTCTCCACTTCCGCCGGATCGGCGGCGGCCGAAACACCGGCCGAGAGGACAAGACCAAATACGATAGGCGAGATCACTTGCCGCAACTTGGCGCCCATCAGCTTCTCCTTTGTGAGAAGCGTAACACGACTCGGGGGGCGGTTCAAAGCGCCAAGCCACTCCGACGAGATTGACTGCGGCAAGCGGCCGTTGTAGCGAGCCCGAACAGCCGTTCAGGCGGCCGTCTGCCGAGGCACGGCACGGGACAGAGGTCCGTGCAGCACGATGCGATATGCCGAGCGGAAGGCCTCAATCGAGCCCCAGTGGCGGCGGATAAACCGATCGACCTTGTTGCCCTCGGGAAACGCTTGAAGCTCCGTGGTCGTCGGATGATAGCCGAAGCGCGCGCACACTTCGATGTACCGGCGGATCGCGACGACGTGCTTGCGATGCAGGCGATAGAGCCGCAGCAGGTCGGCGAGATGAAGTCCATAGCGCCGTGCGTGCCGGTGTAAACGCTGCAGGGGATAACCCGTTGCGCGACTCACGGCGGCCAACGTCCCGTACTGCTTCAAGACCGTAATGGTCGTTGAGCGGTCCGGAAAGGGATTCGGCGGGAGCTGGCTGTCCTTCGACGGAAGTGCGGGGACGACGCCGTGCTGGACGGCAAGGCTCACGAGCTGCCTGACGCGTTCGTGGCTTAGGCCAAGCTGAGCGGCCGCTTTCCGGAGCGTGCCTGTCCGGCGCCACGCATCGTACGCGGCGATCATCAGGGCGGGAGTGTGGGGACTGAGGGGACGACCGGGACGACCCATGCCAGACCTCCTTGCGACAGAGAAAGAAAAAAGCCGAATGAGCAGGAGGAAGATCCGGCAGGGCTAACTCTAACCGATTTCACACGTAAGCGATAGTCGGACAAGTGCTCGGGTAAAAGTATCTACGAACACTTCTTCGGGGGAGAGGTAGGCATGTTGTGCCTGTCATCCAGCCATCCCGCCCCGCCGAGTTGGTGGGCCGTCGTGGCTGAAACCTCCTCACCCCAGCGTTGATGTCATACGGTCTGATCGAAGAAAAGCTCGACTGGGCGGAGGATCAATTGACGAACAGTCGGACGCCAAAGAGAAACCCGAAGGAGGAGGCGTTCCAGTCATCGGAGCGCACTCCGTTGATCGTGACGTGGCCATCATTGCGCTTGTACGCCATTTCGGTGTTAAGTGCGAGCTTTGAGGTCAAGAAGTAATCCGCACCCCACGCCAACCGCCACGCAAAATTATTGCTCGGGGAGATCGAGCCGCCGAACTGGCTGCTTTCGCCGAAAGAGTTCACATTCACGCCGAATCCCATCGACGCGTACGGCGCGATCGGCCCGATCTTTCCAGGCCGCACTTCGACGGTCGGCAGGAGAGAGATCGTATCGAGATGGCCTAGATCCACATCTGGGCGTTCTAGGCTGACCCCGTGCCGCTCCCACTCGAGCATGAGCCCCGCCATCACCCATTTATTGAGGCCATACATACCTTGGAAGTTGACCAGCGAGCCGACGTCCGTCGAGGTGTTCGTCCTCAAGGATTGCGTCAACGGCGCAAAGCCAGCGCGGAATCCGAACATCCACTTACCCGTCTGCGCACCTCCCGGCGTCCATTCGGCGGCATGCCCACTGCCGACGAACAGCACGATGAGGAAAGCGACGCGAGCCGGAATCAACCCGATTCCACTTCTCCACCTATCTGTAGAATGCTGCCGCCGATTATTCATTAGTGTCCTCCTTGTCGGTGGAGAATGATAGCCAAGGCCGGGAAAAAGTCAAAAATCAAGATGAGGATGCCGCGGGAAGAAGGGAATTCGGGTTGGTCCGCATGAATCGCCGGCCTACGGATCACCGCAGCGTGACGAGGCAACGTCTCTTCCTGATTATGCTATTGATGGATGGAGTGACATGAAACCGGCCCCATCGATACCGCTGATTGGCCTAGAATCATGGCGGGGACGTGAACCTGCCCCTCACCCCGCTTTCCACGTATCGTCTCCGAGCGCCGACCGCACGACCTCGCAGAATCGCGTCCGGTCAAGTGGCTTGGGAAGGACGGCCGTCGCGCCACGCCGACTCGCCTCCTTCGCAATGGACTCCTCGATCGCACCAGTAATCAAGATCACCGGCGGCCGGTGCGGTAACGGCTTGATCGTGTCTAGGAAGGTGAGGCCGTCCTCCCTCGGCATCCGTAGATCACAGACGACCAGATCATAGTGAACGGTCTGGAGCGCCACGATGGCCGAGGTCACAGAAGGCCTCCCGTCGACGATCACATCGGGAAGGCGACACCTCACTGTCTCAGTGAGTGCACTGATCAAGGCGGGATCGTCGTCGATGATGAGAATCCGCCGCCGGATCTCCACGGCGCCGGAATCGTACTGTACCCGCTTCGGTAGACTATCGGCCAGCGGCCTTAGACTATGGAAGACAATCGTCTACGGTATCAAGCCAAGGCCGTCAGGCCCAACAGAAAGCCAGCCTTCAGCACTAATGGCTAGCTCGTAGACACCCGTCTTGATGCGCCTGATAGAAGGACCGTAGCCCGCTGACCTCTAGGATTCTCGTGCTAGACGACGATCCAGCTTTGATCGACGTTCTTCCCGATATTGTGCGCCGCCGCTCCCCGTCGCGGTTGAGAACATCCACTCGACCCTCGATCGCGCTCACGAAGCTCCAAGAGCACCGGTACGATTTGCTGCTCACCGCTTTCGCGCTACCCGAGTGCAGCGGCGTTTCGGCACGGAGCCTTCGATGTGCTAGCGAAATTTGAGATGGACGAACTGATCTCGGTGATCCAGGACGGTCTAAGGGCCTGTACTTTAGCCCGCTCGGTGCGCCGGCGGGAACGCATCCTTCAAACCATGCTCCACTTGTTGACTACATTCACACCGTAGCTACGACCTTGGAATTGACAGCATCATAGGCTGCGGTACCCTTGTCGCATGCGCGAGATTTTTGTTGATGGGTTACTCCAAGCTGACATGTCCGACACCGTACGCGCGTGGTTCGAACCCTATGGCCGTGTCATTGAGGCGAAAGTCTTTACATTGAGCATCGGCGCACCGTTCGGCTATGTGACGATGGAACGGGAGGAAGACGCGGCCCGCGCAATTCGCGCCTTGAACCGGCAAGTCATCGGCCCGCGGACCCTACTGGTAATGTGGGCACGGCCGATTAGGAGAAGAGCAAAGCGGCAGACGACGGCGCCTACTTTACCATTCACATCTGAGTCTTGACGATCTCCTTCTCGCCTTTTCTTGTAATTTCCTGCGAACGACAAACAAGCGACCAGCCGACGGTGGCGCAATGACCACTATGGTGTCCCGAACAGGCGTTTGTGCGCTCGTCGGTGCCGGTAGCTGACAATTGATGTGACCGTTTTGACTTGAAAATGTTGGGGTGAGTGACGGGTTTCGAACCCGCAACCTCTGGAGCCACAGTCCAGCGCTCTAACCGTTGAGCTACACCCACCGCCCAAGATGTGTGAGGAAGCGTGGCAGGAGGACGAATTCTAGCAAACGGGGAAAAGCGTGCGCAACACGCCCGAAGAATGAGGACCACCTATCAGGCGGCCCCATATCCCAGCTTCAGCCCTACTCCCATACCCCTTTACCCCATTACCCCTATGCCACTACGCTTTTGCATCAAACGCGGCTTGCATTTCCTCGACGATGCGGTTGGCCGCGGCGCGGGGATCTTTGGCGTCACGGATCGGCCGCCCGACGACAAGGTAATCCGCTCCGGCTTTGATCGCGTTCGCGGGGGTGCTGACCCGGGCGTGATCGTCAGTCCCTTCATTGGCCGGGCGGATGCCGGGCGTGACGATCAACAAATCTTTTCCGACCTTCTCACGAATGACCGCCGCCTCTTCACCCGAGGCGATGACTCCGTCGAGACCGACGTCCGCCGCAAGTTTAGCTCTCGCCGTCACGAGATCGGCCACTGTCCACTGGACCCCCATGTCCCGCAGGTCACCGGCGTCAAAATTGGTGAGCACCGTCACGGCGAGCAATTTGAGCGCGGGCGCCTTCGTGGCCGCGGCCCGACCTTCGAGCGCCGCGTTCAACGCTTTGCGGTTCGCATGGATGGTCAGGAACTGAACTCCCATCTCGGCGGCACGGGCCGTGGCCCGCCGGACCGTCTCTTCGATGTCCAGAAACTTCAAGTCGAGGAACACCCGCTTGCCTCTCGCCACCGCGCGCCCGACCATGTCGGGTCCGGCCGCCGTGTATAATTCGAGCCCGATCTTGACAAAGCTGATCGCGTCCCCGACTCGGTCCAACAGCCGTTCAGCCTCATCAGCCGACGGCACGTCGACGGCCAGAATCAACCGCTCTCTCGCATCGACACGTCCCATACCGCCTCCTCTGGAAGGCCGGGGACCCCACTGCCCCTCCTTCCTCACACGCTCGGCGTCCGCTTACGGCGCGAGGCCATCCGTGCGCTTGGGATGGCGCTCGCTCCTTGCTTCACCGCATGGCATGTGTTACAAGTACTTCCTTTCCAACTTCCGTTGAGAGGCCCGTATGCCAGTTGTGCACAAGTCAACGATCAAACGAGCGCGCCAAGCCGAACGGCGCAATCAGCGCAATCGTGCCGGACTCAGTGCCGTCCGGAACGTCATGAAGAAGGTGATGCACGCCGTCGAGGAAAAGAAGGTCGATGAAGCCCGGATGCTGCTGCGTGAAGCAACCGCCGCCCTGCACAAGGCCACGACGAAGGGCGTGCTGAAACGGAACACCGCCGCCCGCCGCATTTCGCGTCTTGCCGCTCGCGTCAACGCCCTAACGACCTCACCGTCCTAATCGATCGACTCGGGACCGAGCCTGCCTTCGGCGCAGTCGGGGAGGCAGGGCGAGGCTGTTGGGCCGGTCGACCCGCCGCCAACGCGCAGAGTTCAAGCACCAGCGCCTCGAGAATTCGAGCCGGCGCCCCCGCGCTCCCTCCTTTCAACTTCGAATCCGTCTCGACAAAGCGTTCAAACGCAGTGCGGAGATGGCGGTCGGAAAAGGCCGCGAGGAACGGTCTCACTTTAAACGGGGGCACGCGGAGCACCCGGGCCGCCTCCCCTTCCTTTCCGGCGCCCGCCGCTTCCTTGGCCTTCCACAGTTGCCGGTACTGCCACACCAATGATCCCAGTATCCGCAGCGGCGCTTCTCCGGCCTCCAGATTACGGGCAAGGATGCGAATCACCCGTGGCCGGTCTGCGGTCCCGATCGCCCCGACGAGGTCGAAGACGGAAGCGCCCGCCTCGCTCCCGCGCATCGTTTCGACATCCGCGGCGGTCGCGACGCGAGCCTGACCGACGTACGCGCTCAACTTTTCCAATTCCCGCTTGACCAGGCCCAGTGAATTCGTCGCGGCTACATCCTTGAGCGCGAGTACGGCCGCCTCATCGAGGCGCAGTCCCAGCCGTCCTGCCTCCGCCCGCACCCATGCCGGCAGCTGGGCTTCCGCCGGCTGGCCACATTCGACCACAATGGCGGAAGATTTGATCGCTTGGGCGAACTGCGTTCGGCCGTCCAACTTCGGCGCCACAAAGACCAGTGTCGTCGATTCACACGGTGTCCTCAGATACGGCAACAGCCGTTCAGTTTCACGAGCGGGCAGTTTATCGGCCGCTTTCACGATCACGATGCGGCGCGGAGCAAACACCGGTGCCTCCTCCGCTCGGGCAAGCAGCTCGGCCGCGTCGGTCTCATCGCCATAGACCACGTCAAAATTGAAATCGCCCAACTCGCCGTCCTGGGCAGCGGCAGCCTTCAGCATGCCGACGGCTTGATCGCGCAACTCATCCTCTTCCCCAAGGACCGCATAGATCTGCGCGAGACCGCTCTTCTTGAGGCTCTGTTCCAGCTCGTAGAGTTTCATCTCATCGTCTCGGCATCCCGGGCTGCATGCTCGCCGGCATAGAGGTGCCCCCGCCACCGGGCGGGCCGGCTGCGAGCCCGAAATTTTCCAGGTGGTTCAAGAACCGTGTCGCCATATCCTGCGCGATGAACATCCCAGCCTGCTCAAGCGCCCGCGTCTGCAGCACCCGGTTGAACTGCAGGTCGTTAGTGACGAAGAACTCCGACGACGCTGTCAGAAATTGATTCCAAATGACTTCGCCGGTCTTCGTCTTTTCGACCTGGGCTTGGACGAAGACCGTGACTCGGCTTTCCAATGTGCGCGCGTTTTGACCGATTTCAAATGTCAACGTCGGGACGAGCACGGCGATGATCTGGGCCTTGAGAACGAGGTCGCTCGGTTCCGACCCCGTGACGACCCGCGTGCCGCTCCCGTTGACGAACTCCCGGCGGGCGTAGTTGGTGTACTTCAGTTCGAGGTTGGGCTCAATCGAGCGGTTTTGAAAGATCGTCACGGCCAGGGTCGGGGCCTCGGGGGTGGGTTCGAACGTCTTCGCCCCGCCGATCGTCGGACCGGGCCCTTCCACCTGGAACTGATAGCCACAGGCAGTCAGGAAGATCGCGGCGCTCAGCAGGCACGCCGCAGAACACAGTGCTGAGTGCCGAGTGCTGCGTACTGAGCGAACAAGAAATGAAAAGATCGGCGCCTTCAGATTGTCTTTCTCAATTTCTCTTCTCATCCCCAACTCAGCACGCAGCACTTTCTACTCAGCACTTCTTTCATACCACGAAGTTCACGAGTTTTTTCTCGACGTAGATGACCTTCCGCGGGGCCTTGCCTTGGAGCCACTCGGCCAGTTTCGCGTCCTGCCGGGCGGAGGTCACGACCTGCTCTTCCGTCCAGTCGGCCGGCACTTCGATTTTGCTCCGCAATTTGCCGTTCACTTGGATCGGAATCGTGAGCCGGTCGCTTGCGACGAGGGCAGGATCATACTGCGGCCATCGCTGCCACGCCACGCTCGGCTTCTCCCCAAGCCGACTCCACAGCTCCTCGGCAAGGTGAGGCGCAAACGGCGCGAGCAGCAGAACAAGGGTCCGTTCCGCTTCGCGAAGCGCGGCCAGCTCCGCCGGCGAGTGTTCGCGCTCGGCCATGATCTTATATAGGCCATTGACGCACTCCATCAACGCGGCGATCGCCGTATTGAATTGAAACTCGCGCTCGATGTCCTCGGTCACCTTCTTGATCGTCCGATGCGTGAGCCGTCGGATCTCAAGCGCCTTCGGGGAGCTCGCCCCGCCATGCGGGATCGCTGGGGTGCCGGCGCCGCGCGATTCCAGATCGTGCATCAAGCGCCAGACGCGCTGGAGAAACCGCGAACAGCCTTCCACCCCCGTGTCGCTCCACTCGAGATCCTTGTCCGGCGGGGCGGCAAAGAGCGAAAAGAGCCGCGCGGTGTCCGCACCGTAAGTTGCAATGAGGTGTTCCGGATCAATCACGTTCTTCTTCGACTTGGACATCTTCTCGACCCGACCCCGCTCGACCGGTCGGCCGCACAGCCCACATCGCCAGCCGTCCTTCTCCGAGCCTTGCACCTCGGTGGGGAACAGCCACTCGTGCGTCGGGCATCGGTACGTCTCCTTGGAGACCATGCCTTGCGTCAAAAGGCTCTGAAACGGCTCATCGACTTTCGTGAGCCCCAGATCGCGGATCACCTTCGTGAAGAACCGCGCGTAGAGCAAGTGCAGCACGGCATGCTCGATGCCGCCGATGTATTGATCGACCGGCATCCAATAGCCCGCGGCATCCGGATCGATCGGCCGTCGATCGTCGTTGGGCGAGCAGTAGCGGAGGAAGTACCAGGAGGAATCCACGAACGTGTCCATCGTATCCGTCTCTCGTCGCGCCGCCGCCCCGCAGCGCGGGCAGGTGGTGTTCACGAACGACGGCGTCTGCGCGAGCGGGCTCGCGCCCTTTCCCGTGAACGGCACGTTCATCGGCAACTCGACAGGCAATTGCGACTCGGGCACCGGCACGATGCCGCAACTTGGGCAGTAGATCATCGGGATCGGGGTCCCCCAATAGCGCTGTCGGGAGACGCCCCAGTCCCGCAGCCGATAGTTCACCGCGCGCTTGCCGATGCCCTCCGCGGCCGCCGCCTCGGTAATCCGCTGCTTCGCTTCGTGCGGGGAGAGGCCATCGAAGCGCCCAGAGTGCACGAGCCGGGCGCCCGGCTCAATGGCTTCATACGCGTGATCAAGCCGAGCGTCATCCAGCGTGCCGGCCGGATTTTGAATGACGAGGCGAATCGGAATTTGATAGGCGCGCGCAAACTCAAAATCGCGCTGGTCGTGCGCGGGCACGGCCATGATCGCTCCGGTCCCGTATTCGTACAGGACAAAGTTCGCGACCCAAATCGGAATGCGCTCGTTCGTAAACGGATTGATCGCGTACGCTCCCGTGAAGACGCCTTCCTTCTCCCGATCGGCGGCCAGGCGCGCAAGTCGATCCTGCTTGCTCACTCGCGAGACGAAGGCGCGGACCGCGGCCGCCTCGGGCCGACCCGCGATCAGCTGCTCCACCAGCGGCGACTCCGGCGCCAGACTCATGAACGTTGCACCGAAAATCGTGTCCGGGCGGGTCGTAAAAATTCGGATCGCGGCGAGGTCCGTCAGCGGCTGGGCCAGCGGAAAATCAATTTCGGCGCCTTCGCTCCGGCCGATCCAGTTCCGTTGCATGGTGAGCACGCGGGCCGGCCATTGTGTGAGATGGTCACACCCGCGCAGCAATTCCTCGGCGTACGCCGTGATCCGGAAGAACCACTGCTCCAGCTCTTTCTGCACGACGACCGAATCACAGCGCCAGCAGCGACCCTCCTCGACCTGCTCGTTCGCCAGCACGGTCTCGCAGCTCGGACACCAGTTCACCGCCGACTGCTTGCGATACGCGAGCCCGCGCTCATACATCTTGAGAAAGAACCACTGATTCCACCGATAGTAATCCGCACGGCACGTGGTGACTTCGCGCGCCCAATCGTACGAGAGCCCCATCTGGCGGAGTTGCTTCCGCATGTAAGCGATGTTCTCGTCGGTCCAGGCTTGCGGATGGACGCCCTTCGCGATCGCGGCGTTTTCGGCCGGCAGCCCGAAGGCATCCCAGCCCATCGGATGGAGCACGTTGAAGCCGCGCATGCGCTTGTACCGGGCGACCACATCGCCGATCGCGTAGTTGCGCACGTGGCCCATGTGAATGCGCCCGGAGGGATACGGGAACATTTCGAGGCAGTAATATTTCGTCTCGCCGGGCGCTTCGGCGGCGCGAAAGGTCTGTTCGTGGTCCCAATACGCCTGCCAGCGCGCCTCAACGCGCTGATGATCGTACACGGTGTTGTCTGGATCGCTCATGAAGATCGCGACAAGATGTGAAAGCGAAAAACCTTAACATACAGCGCCGGGGGCTACAAGATTCGACGATCGCGCGGGGCTGATCTACAGCGGCAAGCTTAGTTGAATCGGTCGATGGACCTCGGAGGTGAGGGAAGGCACGCGCGATTCGGCCGACCGCGCGGCTTGGAGATGAAAGCGCGGCTCGACCGTCGTAGGTGCCATGACGATCTCGCGCAGCCGGCCGCTGCATGCGCCGCAGCGGTGATGGCGGGGACGGATGGTCCGTCGCTGGCGATGGTAATCGCGACCGCAGTCCTGACAGCGCCACGTGTACTTACTGAGCGCCCGGACGGCGTCGTCCAAATTATGACGAATGGTGATGCCGAGGCCGTCCTGATTCATCAGCGCCATGACGCGCATGAAGTCCGGCCCGTGATCGGGCCGCCGCTTGAGGACGTCGTACTGCCATTGATGAATCATCTCGTGTGCCAGCGTGCCGATGATCTCCGCCTCGGGCTGGTCCCGCAACAGTGGGATGGACAGACGGATGACGCGGCGCGACCCGTTCAGCGGCTCGCCGCGCTCCGCCGGCGTTCGTGGCCCGACGCGGCTGGCAAACATCCCGACCGAGGCCGTCAATCGTCCGCTCCAGAGGATCGGGATGGCGGGCAAACGACCTTGGAAATACCGTTCATTGAGCCGGCTCCAGGCCGCGTTCAACTCCTCGGTCGAGAGCGGTATCAGCTCGGTCGTCGCTCCGCGGATCACGCGCCAGCCTCGATGACGGCCGCGGCGAGGAGCGGCACCATGATTTCGTGATGGCCGATCAACGAGTAACCGCGTCCGCCCTTCTGCGTCGGCCGCCGGACCACGTTCGTGAGCGGACGATAGTGGGAGAGAAAATCCATGTTGACGGTCGTGATGTCGCGAAGCGGGTAACCGAGATTGCGGCCGAGCGTGACCGTTTTGAGAAACACCTCGGGCAGGATCACTGCGGAGCCGAGATTGAGATAGACGCCGCCTTCCATCCCGGCCACGGCGGCCGCCAGTCGTCGGAAGTCGGTGAGCGAGCCGGCTCCGATCGCCCCGCCGTCCGCCGCCGGATGCATATGGATGATGTCGGTGCCGATCGCGACGTGAACGGTGACGGGAAGGCCGAGCCGGACGCCAGCGGCGAGCACGCTGGTCCGGTGGTGGGGGAAGAGTTTTTTATGCGTGCTGATGTAGCGCCCCACCGACTCGCCGATGCCCAACCCTTGCTTCACGCCCTCGGCAATCGCTTCATTGAGGATGCGACCGGTCTCTTCGGCCATCCCGAACCGCCCTGAATCGATCTCGGCGTCCACCTCTTCCGATGTTTGGCCCATCAGCGCGAGTTCGAAATCGTGAATGATCACCGCACCGTTCATCGCGACGGCCGTGATGATGCCTCGTTCCATCAGATCGACGAGTATCGGGTTGAGCCCGACCTTCGTCACGTGCGCGCCCATCCCGAGGATCACGGGCCGGTGGCGCCGCCGCGCGATCACGATCGCCTTGGCGACCGTGCGCAGGGTCTTCACCGCCAGCACGTCGGGGAGCGTGTCGATGAATCGCTTCAACCCTGCGCCGCGCCGCCAGGGCGACGCAAAATCCGCAATGCGGACCTTGCTCCGTCGGCGATTCAATGGATAAGTCTTGAGCTTGGTGACGTCGATCGGCGGGAGCGGAGACGTGGCCGTCTTACGACTTCGCAAACAACCCTTCCTCGATCAATTCGCAGAGCACGTGCCCCAGCGTGATATGACTTTCCTGAATCCGCGCCGTCACCGATGAGGGGACGACGAACGGATAGTCGACCATGCCGGCGAGCTTCCCGCCCTTGTGCCCCGTCCACGCGACGGTGATGAGTCCCAGGTCACGCGCCGCCTCGACGGCTTTCAGCACGTTGGGGGAATTGCCGCTCGTACTGATCGCCACCGCGATGTCCCCCTTTCGCCCCAACGCCCGGACTTGTCGGGCGAAGATCTCGGTATAGTCATAATCATTGGCGATGCAGGTGATCGCAGCGAGATCGGTGCCGAGCGCGATCGCGGGCAGCGGCATGCGGTCGCGGCGATAGCGCCCGACGAATTCGGCGGCAATGTGCGAGGCGTCGGTCGAGCTGCCGCCGTTTCCGAACAAGAGGACTTTCGAGCCCTCGCGAAACGCCCGGACCATGAGTTGCGCGACGTCGACGATCCGGTCGGCGTATTCGTGCACGAAGCGGCGTTTCACGTCGGCGCTGTCTTCGAACGCTCTGACGGCCGTTTCTTTCACGGGCGGCGATTCTATCGCGCGCCCTATTGAAATGTCCACCATGCGTGCGCACCGCGCGCGGTAGCCGCCGCCGCGCGCGACACGTAGATCCATGTAGCCAAAGCACGCAGAGCATGATAGGCTGTGCTCGTTCTGCCAGAGGTCCGCCGCATGCGATCCTTTCCCCCAACCGGACGCCTGCTCATCATCGACGGGGATGCCCTGTTTCTTCGGACGCTGGCCGAGTCGGTTCGACGCCGCCTGCCGGCCCTCGCGGTCGATACGGCGCTGTCGGCCCACGCCGCGGGGCGGCAATTCGCATCGGTCCAGTACGACATTGTGCTCGCGTCCACTCACCTCCCGGATGCCGACGCCTCCGGCGTTCTCACCGCACTCGCCCCGCACGCCGGGGACGCTTCCCTGGTCCTAATGGCCTCGGGCCTGCAAGCTGATCTCTTGATCCGAGCCGGGCTGAGCGGCGTGCACGATGTCCTCTTCAAACCGATCGAGCACAACCTGCTGATCAGCCGGCTACAGCATGTGCTGAAGCATCGCACCCGGGCGCACGAGGTAGACCGGTTGCGCCGGCGGGCCGATCAGCAGGCCAAGCGGGTGAAGAAGGTGATCGCGCAGGCACGGCTGGCGCTCGAATCTTATGAACAGCTCTTGGCGCGCCGGCGCGACAGCCTTGCGGAGCAGGAGCTTCGCGGGGAATCGCTGTTGGCGGCCTTGGATGGTGCGTCCGAGGCCATCCTGCTGCTCGACTCCCGGTGGCGGATCCTGGCACTCAATGAGGCCGCTCGGTCGGCCCTCTTTCCCGACGCCGCCCGGGACGATTTGGAAGGCACGACCCTGTGGGACGCCTATCCGAGTTGGGCAGAGTCGCCGTTCGCGCAGGAATGCCGACGCGCCATCCGGGAAGCCGTGACCGTGCAATTTGAAATGCTCGTGCCGCCCGACGGCCGCTGGTATACGATCCGTGCCGTGCCTGCAGGCCACGGCTTGACCGTCTATTTCCGCGATCTCACGCAAGGTGCGCGGCGGGGCGATGGCGCAATGACAGCGCCGACCGCCGTCAGCGTGAACGAAACTCCCCGCTCGACCGAGCCCGAGGCCCGCACGACAGCAGCGAGTGTGGCCCCTAACGATTCGCCCGCCGATTCAGCGATATCGTCGGCGGCCATACGGGAAGCCGAACGGACCCGCCTTGCGCAGGACCTTCACCATGAGTTCGGACCGCTCTTGGCCTCTTTCAAGTCGGACCTCGACTGGCTCGAAAACCGGGTGGGCCCCGCGCCATTGCCGGTGTTGCTCAAGGTTCGCTTCATGGCACACCTCGTCCACCAAATGATCGAGTGCCTCGGCCGCATCTGTGCTCAGGCGTATCCGGCGATTCTCGAAGAGCTTGGGCTCGACGCGGCCCTGCAATGGCTGGCGTCGACATTCGAACAGCGGACGGCCATCCGCTGCTCGACGATCCTGAAAGATCTGGAGGGCCTCGATGCCGGGAGCCGGGCGCTGACGTTCCGCAGCGTCCAAACGCTGCTCGCCCACGTCGAAGAGCGCCGGGAGGCATCCGCGGTCACGATGACGATCGCACGCGAAGGTGATCAGGTGATGATCGAGGTCAAGGACAACGGCCCCGCGAAGTCGGACAACGAGGTGGCGCTCGCGCAGTCTCAACGGATCGCCGCCCTGAAAGAGCAGGTCCGCGCTACAGGGGGGAACCTCAGCGTCGCCACCCTCCCCGATCACGGAACAACACGCTTCGTAAGCTTTCCCGTCAAAGGAAACCGGTGCTGACGTTCACGCCGCTCGTCTTCCGACTCCGTCTCGCACGTTCCGATTCCCCACCCCCGCCTACAAGAAGTCTCGTACTGCACTCCCCCAATTTACCGAATGTAAGAAGTGCGGTAGCCTGAATGCAGGTGGTCGTCCTACACACAATCCAGCAGGAGGCAGCACATGCCGACAACGCCTTCGTTGACCTATGACGAGCAAAAAGCGGCCGAGGCAGCGTTTCGCGGGCTTCCACTGAATCCTACCTGGTCGGAGCGCGCACAGACGATTTACCAGAGCATCATCACTCAAACCGCCGGGCGAAACATCGTCGAGGAGGCGGTGTCGGCCGTCTGACCATCGGTCTCGTTGACACATGGAACTCCCAACCGACAGGAGGCGACCGATGAAACAGATCGTCCGAGCCTACGTGGTGGATGAACGAAACGCGCTGAAGCGGATACCGCGCGCGCGGTATCAGCGCATGCTGGCCGGACTGGAAGCGGTGCCGGGCTACGCATCGGAAACGGTTCGCTTCGCCGAAACCGTCTTCGGCCTGGCTCCCGACGGCACGCTCGCCTATGCTCGCGCCTTCTTCCCGCTGGTCCGATTTGACGCGTCCGGGAAGCGCGATCGGAATGCCTGGCGTGAGGAGGAAATGTTGGCCCTGCGCGAATGTGAATGCCACCCGGACAGCGAATGGGCTGAACTGTATCGAACGCAACGGTGGGCGCAGTTCCGGTGGCAGCCGACCGAAACGATTCTCAGCCGACTGCGGGAGAAAGTGCCGCCGATCTCGCAACGCGCGGAACCTCAGCCCCATACGCACGGCGAAGCGGGCTGCGAGCAGTAGTCCTGAGCGCATTTTAATTTCAGCTTCATGACACGTTAACCTTGAGGCGGTAGAAGTAGCACATGCCACTCGTCTACGTGTTGATACATCTCTTCGTCGCATACCCGCTGGGTTATCTCGAACGGCGCCGACACCAGACAGCCGCACAGTAACGGGACGGCCACACCTGGGCGCGGCTGGCGCGCTTCCCTGTCGGGCAGTCGTCTGCGCCTCTTGACGTCCAAGTCCCTCCCTGATATACGGCACCGTGCTTAGGGAAAGCTGGGACGACCGCTGGTGAAGGAACCGACACTTATGTCTCAGCAGCCCACGGCTGTGACACGCGCCGACCGAGCACGGAGATCGGAAGGTCCTCCGCGCCGCCCGCCTTCCCTCTTGGCGCTCCTCCGCCCGCGTCACTGGTCCCACGCCGCAAACTATCTCCGATGGCGCCGGACGGCAAGCCCGATGCTTCTTCATGCCGAGACGTGGCAGATCGTCGATTTACTCACATCGCCCGTGGCGCCTCCGGGCACCTGGTGGTTGCGCAGGCCGCTCGTCCTGCCGGGCAACGGTTCGCGGGTCTACTTGACCTCCTTCGTCGTGATCGACCGACCATGTCCCGTCGGGCGTATAAGTAGCAACCTAAAGCCCGCACCCCCCCGACTCACCGTAACGCCCGATCCCGTTCCCGGCGGTGACACTCCATCCATCGTTGAGAGAGCCGCAGAGCCGGTCGCCGCGGTCGCTGCTCCTGTGGACCTTGCGAGGCATCAGTATGCCGACGAGCCGTAACGTCCCGGGCCGCGCACGGCCGTCTCGAGGTCCCGCGCACAAGCACCCGACGAGCATCCCACGCGCTGCAGGGCTTCTGCTGCTGGTGATCTCTACGGGCTGTAGCAGCCTGTGGGGAACGTCGGCTGACCAGGAGGGACCGCGAGCCATCCTTCCCACCGCCACCCCGTCCCTCACACAGCCGTCACCCACTTCTCAGGTCAACGATGAGGCAGCGCGGATCGTCGAAGACCGCGTGGTCGTCGCCGCACCGATCCCTCTCAGCCTCGATCGGCCGGCGACTTCACACGTCGCCGAACCACCTGATGTGCAGGTGGGCGATATTTTCTTCGAGTTCGACAGCGCACGCTTGACGGAGGAGAGCCAGCGCGCGCTACGCGACTATGCCGACTGGCTGGGCACGAATGAGATCGCCCCCGTCACGATCGAGGGCCATTGCGACGAACGGGGCACGGAAGCGTACAACTTGGCCCTGGGCGAACGTCGGGCCAACACCGTGAGAGCCTACCTCACGGCGTTAGGCCTCCCCGCCGCCCGGCTGCGGGTCGTGTCCTATGGTAAAGCCAGACCCTTCTGCACCGATCCGGATGAAACGTGCCATCGACTCAATCGACGGGCGCATCTGATCCTCAATCAACACGCCGTCACTGCCCACCATCCACAGGGAGGAAGCGATGCCCAGTAAACCCAAGCAGGGAAGAACATGCCCGATCTATCTGCGTCCGGTTCGCACCCGGATCCATCTGGATGAAAAAATCATCGCATGGCAAGCCCTGGATGAGCAGGGCCGGCTTCTCGCCACGGCTACGACGACGCTGCAACTCAAAGGGCAATTCCCTCCGGACACCCGTTTCATCGACGTCGAAGGGCTCTTGTCGCACTGACCGACCACTCGCGGCCCCTGTTCATCAGAGCCGCTCCTCTCGGCATCGCTCGTCGGTCGTCCCCTGGAGTTGACGCCCGACCGGCCCGCTGCCTTGCCTTTCGCCGCCGAGGGCGCGTACCTTCAGTAACAGATTCGAGGCCGTTATGGTGTCTCGTGCATCCCTTCCGCTCTCCGTCGTCTTGATCGGCACGGCCACGCTGACGCTCGCGCTCGGCCTGATCCTTCAAGCCGCCATGCCGACTTGGCGCGCCCATCACCCGCAACTTCACTCAGCCATCGAGGCGCTGGGGGGATTGTGCGCGATCGTCATGGCGCTCCTATTGTTCGCGCGGCGCGAGGACGGGATAGGCCAGCGTGCGAAGGCGCTTGGGGTCGGGTTTCTCTCGATGGGCGTGCTCGAGGAGTGCCATGCGATCGCGTCATCGACAAACGCCTTTGTCTTCTTGCGAAGCCTGGCGAGCTTTGTCGGCGGGGTCGGCTTCGCTTTGGTCTGGCTCCCGGCCTCGCGCCAGGCGTGGCTCAGAAGCCCCCGGCTGCCGTGGGTGATCGCGGTGGCCTCAAGTGTGGTGGGCGTCACGATCATCGCCGCGCCAGGGCACGTCCCTGAGATGCTTCGCCATGGCGAATTCTCTCCGACGGCCCTGGCGCCTACAAGCGTCGCGTCGATGCTCTTTCTCGCCACGGCGCTTCGCTTCGCCCTCGACTATCGCGAGTCCCGCTCCCCGGACGCGTATCTGTTTGCTTGTCTGGCGCTGTTGTTCGGGCTCGCCGAATTCATGTTCACCTATTCATTGTTGTGGGATGCGCGGTGGTGGTTCTGGCACTTCTTGCGGCTCTTCGCCTATCTGCTGGTGCTCGGTTATCTCATCCGCGGCTACCAACGCATGATGGCGGAGCTTCACGCGTCGCTCGCCCAGACGCGGGCGGCAGAAGAATCGGTGCGGCAACGCGAGCGGGACCTGCGCTTGGCCCTCGAAGAACGGGAGCGGATCGGGCAAGATCTCCACGACGGCATCATTCAGTCCTTGTTCGCCTTGAGCCTCAATCTGGAGCGGTGCAAGCGGTTGGTGACTGCGCAGCCGGCCGAAGTGGTCAAGCAGCTCGAATGGGCGCTGGTGAGCGTGAAGACGATGATCGGCGACCTGCGCGGCTACCTGATCGGCATGGAACCGCGGATCGTCGGCGGCCGTGAGCTCGAAGCGGCGCTCGCGTTACAGGCTCGCATGATGAATCATTCCTCCGGCCTTCAGTTTACCGTGCAGGTTGATCCGGAAGCGGCTGCGTTGATCGGGCCCGAGGAAGCCGTGCACCTGCTCTACATTGCGAGGGAGGCGATGAGTAATGCGCTTCGTCACGCGTGTGCGCGCCGGGGGACGGTGTCGCTTCAGTGCCACGACGGCGGCGTCCGTTTATGTATCGAGGATGACGGCATCGGCTTCGCAGTCGACGCACACCATGCCGGTGAGGGATTGCGGAACATCGCGTCTCGTGCGACGAAACTGCACGGCACGCTGACCGTCTTCTCTGAGCCGCGATCCGGAACGCGCATCGTCCTCGATCTCCCTGGGGCACGCGTCCATGGCTAAGAGCCCATCTGCGCCAATTCGGCTGTTGATGGTGGACGATCACGAAGTCCTCCGGCTGGGTCTCCGCACTCTGTTTTCGGAGGCCGGCGGCTTTCAGGTCGTGGCGGAGGCGGGCACGATGGCCGAAGCGATCGCCGAAGCGCGTCGAGTGACGCCCGACGTCGTCCTGATGGACGTCCGGCTCCCCGATGGGAGCGGCGTCGAGGCGTGCCGCGCGATCCGGACCGATCACCCATCCACCCGTGTTTTGTTTCTCACCTCGTATGCGGACGATGACGCCGTGGTCGCCACGATTCTCGCCGGCGCCCATGGATTTTTGCTCAAGGACGTGAGCAGCGAAGAGTTGCTTAAGGCCGTGAGAACGCTCGCCGCCGGCAAGTCGATCCTCGACCCCTCGGTGACCCAACGCGTCATGACGCGGCTCCAATCACTGGCCAGCGACACGGCGCCGCAAAAAACCGATGCCTTGTCCCCACAGGAGCAACGGGTACTGGCACTCGTGGCCGAAGGCAAAACGAACAAGGAGATTGCCGTCGCGCTGTCGCTCAGCGAGAAAACCGTCGGCAATTATCTCGCCAACGTCTTCCAAAAACTCCACGTGACGCGCCGCGCCCAAGCTGCCTCCTACTTCACGCGACATTACTCCCGCTGATATTTGGCGCGACAGGGTCTGCGGATCGAACCACCTGCGGGCCGTGGCCGGTAGGTTGTTCCACCCTCGGTTTCTGTCGCCAAGTAAGGGCATTCTCCTCTAGTGGATAGGGGAGAAATTGTTGCGATCCGCCGGGCACTCTCCTCTCACGCGCATTGGCCGTCGCCTTGTAGCCTGCACGTACAGTCGCTTTGAATATCCAACCAAGGAGGACGTCATGTCATCTCGCTCAATCCTGACCATCGCGGCCGTGGTCTCGTTCGTGTTCGCCTCGACGATCTCGCTGCCCGCCACGTGGGCGGAGCCGACCACCGGGAGTGAGAAGGTCAAAGTGCTATACCACGTGGACAGCAAAGATCCCGAGGTCGCGAAATACGCCTTGGCGCTGATCAACAAACACATCGACGCGGAAGGGGGCCCCGATAAGATCGATGTGGAACTGGTCGTCCACGGGCCGGCGCTCGAGCTGTTCGAGAAAGACAAGATGGACGCGGAGATGAAGAAGCGTTTCGAGCAGATCATCGACAAGGGCGTCCACGCCGAGATGTGCCAAGTCTCGATGAAGACCTATAACAAAACACTCGACAACCTTATCAAGGGCTTTGTGGCGACGCTCCATCCGGTCGCAGTCAAGCGCATCGCCGATCTCCAGCAGCAGGGTTACCTCTACATCAAACCGTAAGATCACGACGAGGCCTGTCATGTTGTGTTCAGGCGTGAAAAAGGTTGAGCGAGGAGAACGCTCCATCGCGGCCATGGTGCTCCTGGTCGCGGCCGTGCTGTCGATGGTCATGGCACTCGCCGCGCCGGGGTATGCCGGCTCGCGGCCGGCTCCCGAGTTCGAGATCGTGACATTCTCCGGCGAATCGTTCAGTCGCGAGTCGCTGAACGGCCACCCGGCGCTCCTCATCTTCTGGGCGCCGTGGTGCAAGGTCTGCCAACGGGAGTTGCCGCTGCTCGCCGCGTACTCCAAGAACGGGAAACCGGCGGACCTTCGCATGATTTCCATCGGGTTCGCCGACGTCAGAAGCAACGTCGAGGGGTTCGTCAAGGCTCGGCCCGAGACGTTCGTCTTTCCCACGGCCTATGACGAGGATCGCTGGGTCGCGCAGGCGTTCAAGATCACGGCGACGCCGACGTTCGTCGTGCTCGACCGGCACGGTGACGTCGCGCTCGTCCATCGCGGCGGCGGCCTCCTTGAGAGCGCGGAGTTTCAGACCTTCCTTGGAAGCCTGAAGGAATAGGATCAACGGGGCGGCCGGTACGCCGCCCCGTTTCATCGAAGGACGATAACATGACGAGTGCAATGAACACTCTGCCGCCGACCTCGCTCACCGCGGCATTTTTTGCCGGCCTGCTCTCGTTCATCTCGCCGTGCGTGCTGCCGTTGATTCCGTCCTATCTGAGTTATCTCACCGGTTTGTCGTTTCACGAACTGACCGAACCGACGGCGCAGCGGGCCAGCGTGAGGCCGAACATCCTGCTCCATGCCGTGGCGTTTGTCAGCGGCTTTGCCGTAGTCTTCATCGCCTTCGGCGCCTCGGCCAGTTACCTTGGCCAACTCCTCGCCGAGTATCAGCACATCATCCGGCAAGCGGGAGCCATCGTGATCGTGCTGTTCGGGCTTTACCTCCTGGGGTTCGTGAAGTTGGCCCCGCTGATGCGAGAACGACGCATCCATGTCAGTGCGAAACCGGCCGGCTATCTCGGCTCCAGTCTCATCGGGGCCACGTTCGCCGCCGGCTGGACACCATGCGTCGGCCCGATCCTGGGGACCATCCTGTTGTACGCCGGCACGACAGAGCGGCTCGCCGATGGCATGACGTTGCTCTTGTTCTACTCTGCCGGCCTCGGTCTGCCATTCATCTTGGTCTCATTGGGCCTCGCGCGATTCATCGCCTGCTATCAGCACGTCCGGGCGTATGGAGGAGTCGTCTCAACTGTGAGCGGCGCCGCATTGGTCGCCCTGGGCCTGATCATGTATCTGGATCGCCTGCCCTTGCTGACGGCCATCTTCGAGCGTTACGGGATCGGTTCCTACCTCGGGTTGGACGGGGGGTAGCCGGGAATCACAGCCCAAAAGGAGATCGCCAATGACCATCTACCGTGTGTTGGTCGGCGCCTTGCTCTCACTCACCGTTCTCCCGGTAAGCGTCTGTCTGGCTGCCGCCGATGCCGACACGCGCGTGACAATCCCCAGCCGCTATTCCGTGCCGGAGACGATCGAGCAAATCACGCGGGCCGTCGAGGCCAAGGGGATGAAGGTCTTCGCGCGCATCGACCACAGTGCCGAAGCGACCGCCGTCGGGCTTCACCTGCCCCCGACGATGCTCTTGATCTTCGGCAATCCCAAAGGCGGCACACCACTCATGCTCGCGCGCCCCACCGTCGCAATCGACCTCCCGATGAAAGCCTTGGCCTGGGAGGACGCCGACGGGAAGGTCTGGCTGACCTACAACACGAGTTCGCTGCTGTACCAGCGACACGGGCTCTCGCAAGACCTCACGCACCGTCTCGCGCCTGTTGAAGAAGTATTAGAACGAGCAGTGCGATAGCGCGGCGGCGCTAGAACAGCAGTTCCGTCGAGACATAGGCATAGGTCGAATCGCTTGCGCCGGTGTGGCCGGGCGCGTGAGTGGGAAATCCGCCGAACTTGAAGTAGGCGTAGCCGGCTTGAAAGGCGAGGTTGTCGGTGGGCGACCATCGCGCGCGCAGCTCGATAATTTGCCCGATGTAGGTGCCCGAGGCGCCGGTCGGATCTTGCAGCCCGCTCGTCACCCATTCCGCCCGCCCATCCGCCAGCCACGCGAACCGGTGTTGCACGTAGAACGAGAAATCCTCGGCCGGTTCAACCAATACGCGGTAGGCCGGCGAGATCAGATTGCTGCGCTGAAGAGGCCCGAAGATGCCGGTCGGCATCAGCTCGAAATTGCGGCGACCGTAGAGCGTGTCGAAGCCCTCACTGGCATAGTCGAAGCGGGCGAGCAGTTGCGGATGCCACGGACGATCGAACGTGTAGCCGACTTCGGCGTGCTGAAAATGGGCGAAATGGGCGTGAGTCACCGTTCGCTTGTCGAACGTAAAGCCCGCTCTCCGGGGAGGAAGAAGTCGCGCACCGCTGTGGTCCCGACTTCGTACGTCGACTCGATTTCATACTCGAACGTGCCGGTCCCTCCCGGCTTGAACAGTCGCATGCCGAGCATCGACAAGTCGCGTCCCGAGTTGGTGCTGCGATTCCCGAAATAGTGAAAGGCGGCATGCGCCCACGGCTGGGCACGCGTCTCGGCGTAGATGCCCCACAAGAGATCTTTGGACAGCACAGGGTCCATCGACGTCGCCAGCCGCCGGACGGGCTCGACGAAGAACGCGCGCACATGCCACCGGCGCTCATCGCCGATTCGCCAATGCACCCCGTCAAACGCATTGGTCGTGTTGCGAAAGTGATTGCGGCCGATCCACCGGCCTCGCCCCATGTCGAGATTGAGACGACCGACGTTGAAGAGCGTCGGCAAGCCGGTCCCCAAGAAATTGTCCGTCGCAAGATCCGCGTGCAATTGCAAAATGTCATGCTCATCCACCATCCGATTCGTGACCACCGATCCGGCATCATTCAGATGAATCCGCGAGTCTTGAAACTCGACGACGACGCGCAGCGGGTCCCAAATGTCTTTGATGCCGAACAGCACGCGAGTGCGCTGCGGCACCTGCTGGTCGCCGCCCGATTGGTCTTGCTGCCAAAAGTGGCTCAAGCTTTCGTAGCGGGTGCGCTGTTGAACCGCCAGGATCATCCACGACGGCAGCTTCAACCGGCGCTGCAAGTCGCCGACGTCCCCGCGTGACCGCCCCAGCACGTCGTCGTAAATCCCATACGTCTCATCGATGACCCCCATTCGGTATTCCACCCTGCGACGGCTGCCGGTCCTTGTCGGCTTCAGCGGCGACACCGGTCAGAGGCGCGCTCATCTCAAGGATGACGAGAAGCAGGATGAGGAGATCCGGCCACCTCCGCATACCCTACGATTGCACGGGCCGCGCGGAGATCAAGTGGAGCGCGACGTACCGGAATGGGAGGAGACCGAGAGCCGCTGTCAGGCAGTACTGACAGCGAACGCGATGGAGGCGTGCGACGACGCCTTGCTCGGAGTGTTGACACACGACGTGTCACGCCTCTTTGAGCTGTGCCGCCCCGATCACCGGCATCACGATCGCTCGTCGGTTGATCGGCTCTCGACGACGGTGTTATAGTCGCCGCCCATGGCTGTTGACACTGCAGCCAAAGCCTTGCTCATTGCGGTGACCGATGATCCTTCCGCCGCCGTCTACTCGATTAACAAGTTGAAGCCGGAGTTCCTCTGTTTCTTCGTCTCGCCGCCGGCGAAGACTTCACTCGAACATGAGGTCCAGCCGCACATCATTCAGATGCCGCGTCGCTGGGACTGCATCGTCGCGGAGCAGCCGGACCGGCTCATGTCGTCCTACCAGACCTTGAGCCGATCGCTTCCCGATCTGCTGGCGGCCTGGGACATCAGACCCGGCGAGCTGGTGGTCGATACCACCGGCGCGACTGCCGCCATGTCGGCGTCGCTGACACTCGCCTCCTTGCCGTTCTGCTCTCGAGTGGTGACCCTCGTGCCTCCCGGTGAGGCGGAGGATGGCGAAGCCATCGAGGTGGACGGGAAGACCCGGCGATGGGTGCAGGCGAATCTCTGGGATGAAGCGGCGGTTACGGCGCGACGTGAGGCGAGCGCGCTGTTCAACGGCGGCGCGTTTCGCGCGGCGGCGCTCGCGTTTCGGGACATCGAAGCGCGAGTAAGCGGGGGCCAGAAACCGCTGTACCGGGCTTTTGCCGATCTCGCCGAGGGCTATGGCGCGTGGGACCGTCTGCAACATCGGCCGGGCTGGGACAAACTGAAGACGGCGTACAAGGCGCTCGAGATGGCCTCCGTGTGGGGCGGGCCGGCGGGCCTAAAGGCCTTGCTCCCCAGCGTGAAGCAGAATGCGGCGTTTCTCGAAAAACTCGTGCTCGATCCTACTCCAGTGAAGGAGCCGGTTATTTATGATCTCATCTCCTACGCGCGCCGCCGGGCCGAACTAGATCATCACGCGGAGGCCGCGGTTGCCGCGGTGTTGCGGGCCCTGGAAGCTTTCGCGCAGTACCAGCTCTTCAAACACCACCGGATCAAGAGTTGGGACGTTCAACCCGAGCAGTTGCCGCAGGCGCTTCAGGAACCCTGCCGGACCTGCTTCCTGGACAACGTGGATGGCAAATACAAATTACCAATGGTGGCCCAGTTCCGCGCGCTCGCCGGACTGGGCGATGCGAGCGGCCAGGCGTATCTCACGCAATGGCCGAAGATGAAACCACTGCTCGACGCGGCACACGGCGGTCTCCTCGGTCATGGATTCGATCCGATCAAGCCGGAACGGTTTGCGCAACTGCTGGACATCGTCCTCAAAATCACCGGCGTGGCCGAAAGCGCCCTGCCCAAATTTCCCACACTGGCCCTGTAGCACAACAACGAGAGCCGCTCGCCTGAATGGATATTCGGATTTATTACGAAGACACCGACTGCGGTGGAGTCGTGTACTACGGGAACTACCTCAAATATTTCGAGCGCGGCCGGACGGAGTATTTGGAGACGCGCGGCATTTCCATTCGAGCCCTGCTCGACGAGGGAACGCAGTTTGTGGTGATCCACGCCGAACTCACATACCGGTCGCCGAGTCGCTACGGCGAGACGTTGCAGATCGACACGTGGATCTCGAAACGGACCAAGGCCAGTCTCACCATGAGCCACGTCATCAAGGAACGCGAGACCGGCCGTCTGGTGGTCGAAGGATCGGCGACGCTCGCCGCCGTGGACATCGAGGGCAGGCTCAAACGATTACCGGCGAGCCTCCTGGCATTACCGCTCGACTCAGCGGCGACGGCCGACGGGCAAGGCGTGAGGGCGGCTGAAGGCAAGGACGATCTCAATGGATAAACTCGGAACGTGGCTGGCGATCGCCGCAGTGGCCGTGGGATTTGTCGTGCTGGTCTGGCTGCTCTTTGCCGACACTCCACGCGACAAGAAGAAAAAGTGAAGGCCTCTGCCGAAGGGGTGCGGGTGGCCTCAAAGGACCCAGATACCTTGCCAGCAATCCGCCAGAGGCCATGGCTCAATCTCGCCTCGGGACACCGGTGCTTGGCGTCAACCTACCGAGGCGCGCCTCGCTGGTCACGATTCAGGAGCGCCGTTACGGCCTCTCCATTCACGTAGACATCCGCGACGACGCGGCCGTAGACATCCGTCGCCTTTCGGTCTACTCGAATGCTTCCTTGCCTCAGCACGTCGGCAAGCCGGCGCTTCGCCACGATCCCTTGCGGATCGGACAACTCCGGCGCGTTCACGCCTCGAATGCGAATTCGCTCCTGGCCATAGGCGAACGTATCGCCGTCGATCACGCGAATCGTACTGGGGTCCAGCGCAATGCTACGGGACCGCGGGATGGAAGAGAACGGCCGCAGCAGCACCGAGTGCCGAGAAGATGGCCAGGGATGCCTGATCCCGAACGTCGGCGTCGGTACAGACGCGGGCGAAGGGGATGGCAGGGCGGCCGCCGGCCGGAACGCCTGAACGGGCGCATGAGAACAGGGACGATTCATGCACTGGTGCCGCTTGCTCCAGCTCTCGGAAGGCAGCAGCGCCACCACTGCCACTGTTGCAAGCCATATCATCATCCGCACATCGCTGCCCTTCATCGGACAACCTCCCAAACCGTGACGCCGTCACTGAAAGAGCACTGCAAGAGCCGTGCGCGTCGCGGCATTGACAAGCGGAAAAAGCGCGTGCTGAAATGACGGCCATCGCCAGTGATGTAGACGCTGAGTTTTTACGAAGGGGGCCGTTATGGATATGTTCGGACGGGTCGGGCTCGTGGAAATTCCCGTGCTCATTGCGCCCGACCAAAAAGCGTGGTTGGACCGCATGATCAGCGAGGGCAAGATTGCCATTCCCCCGGGCGGAACCTTGGAAAAGGGATCGCTCTACTCGATGTTCATCCGCATGTTGCTGCACAATGCGATGGAGGAGCAGCGGCGGCAGGAAGCGTTGGAAGCCGAGGACGAGGACGAATAGGATGAGGCGAGACGAAACGGAGCGTATCTCTGTAGTCGTTAGCCGTATCGAGGCGGATACGAACTATCTCCGGAGCGACCGAAAGACGACGTGCGCGGCTTTCACCGTGGTTGAAATGTGGGCGGCCGTATGGGCCATCGAAAGAAACGCGGCCTCGAACTGAGAAGGGGCGAAGTAGACGCCGCGATCGAGCATCGCGTGAAAGAACTCGCTGTAGAGCGCCGTGTCCGACTGCTTCGCCGTGGCATAATCGACGACCGGCCCTTTCGTGAAAAAGGCTCCCAGCATCGACCCCACGCGTGTTTGCGTGAGTGGGATATCGGCCGCTCTCGCCGCCTCCCCTAGTCCCTCCGCCAACGTCTTGGCCCGATCTTCCAAGGTGCGATAGACGCCACGCGCCTTCAACCGCGTGAGCGTTTCGATGCCGGCCGTCACCGCGAGCGGATTGCCGGAGAGCGTGCCCGCTTGATAGACCGGGCCGGCCGGGGCGACGAGCTGCATCAATTCCTTCGCACCGCCATAGGCGCCCACCGGAAGCCCGCCGCCGATAATCTTGCCCAGACAAGTCAGATCAGGTTGCACCCCGTAGAGGGCCTGCGCGCCACCGTAACGCACCCGAAAGCCCGTGATCACTTCGTCGAAGATCAGCACGATCCCGTGCTGCCTCGTCAATTCGCGCAAGCTCGCCAAAAAGTCTTGACCGGGCGGAACGACGCCCATGTTGCCGGCAACCGGTTCGACGATGATGCACGCGAGCTTGCCGCCTTCCCGCTTCACGATCTCCTGGGTCGTCCGCAAATCGTTATACGGCGCCGTGAGGGTATGCCGCGTGAAATCAGCCGGCACGCCGGGCGAGTCCGGCAATCCGAGCGTCACGACGCCCGAGCCGGCCTTGGCCAACAGGTAATCGGAGTGCCCGTGATAGCACCCGTCGAATTTCAGAACGCCATCCCGCTTCGTAAATGCACGCGCGACCCGGATCGCGCTCATGACGGCCTCCGTCCCTGAACTGACCAAGCGTACTTGCTGCATCGAGGGGATCGCCTCGGTAATCATCGCCGCGAGCCGGACCTCCAACTCGGTCGGTGCCCCGTAGCTGGTGCCGTTCGCCGCGGCGCGTTTGAGCGCTTGGACGACCGGCGGCGCGGCATGCCCGAGGATCATCGATCCCCACGAGAGCACATAGTCGATGAACCGGTTGCCATCGACGTCGTACAGCATGGCGCCCTTCGCGCGTTTGATAAAGAGCGGATGGCCGCCGACCGAGCGGAAGGCACGGACGGGACTGTTGACGCCGCCGGGGATGAGACGCTGGGCTTGTTCGAAGAGCCGGTGTGAGCGGGTCGTCTTCATGAAGGGCGCCACGCTAACACGGCAGGTTCGAAACGGTCAAGATTCGGGAGAGCGCTCACTAAAACTGACGGGCCGTACATTTCCGGATACAGCCGAGGTCCAATTGGATACGAGCGGGCATGGAGCAGATCAGGCCCCGCTTTCCAGCATCTTGAAATTCCTCGCCCAAGCCGGCGGTGATCGTCGGCCCCCCTTTTGCTGGCTCTGCTTCAGGAACACCGGCTTGGTGCGCCTTCATCATCTTGCTTTTTCCGATGGGCCGGTTACAGTAGCGCGTCTCGCGAAGGAGGAACCATGCGACATGTCGACAAAGTCATTGTCACGAATGTGTCCGCCCTGCGAGCCAAGTATGGCCGCGGCTATCGCTCCATCGAGAACGCGATCAAGGCGCTGATCGCCGCCGACAAATACCGCGGTCTCGACACAAAACTCGTCCCCCTCGACAGCGCCCGGGCGATGAGGAGCTTGAAGGCGCCGCGCGTGACCACGCCGGGCGACTGCCGGGCAAACAAGGCGGCGATCGATGCCGTCTTTCGCTCGCTCACACCGGACTATCTGCTGATCCTCGGGGCGATCGACGTGGTCCCCCATCAGAACCTCAAGAATCCGGCCTATTCCGGAGCGGACGGCGGCCCGGATCGAACTGCGGAAGGCGATCTGCCGTATGCCTGTGAGGCGCCCTTTGGCACTGATCCGGCTGATTTCCGCGGGCCGACCCACGTCGTCGGTCGCCTCCCGGATCTGACCGGCAGTCAGGATCCCGGCTATCTCGTCGCACTGCTGGCGACCGCGGCCTCATATAAGATGCTGGCCCGTGACGATTACAGCGCGTACTTCGGCGTCAGCGCCGCCGTCTGGAAGAAGTCCACGGCGCTCAGCGCGCTAAATACGTTCGGCAACGCCGCGTCGCTGCAACTCGCGCCCCCGAAAGGGTACGAGTGGCCGGCCTCGTTGCTCACGCGGCGGACCCATTTCATCAACTGCCATGGCGCCGAGGTCGATCCCTTCTTCTACGGCCAACGTGGCAAGGATTATCCGCAAGCCCACTCCGCCGCTTACCTCGACAAACGAATCATGGAAGGGACGGTCGTCGCGGCGGAGTGTTGCTACGGCGCGCAGCTCTACAATCCGGCGCGCGCGCTAGGCCAGATAGGCATCGCGAACACGTACCTCGCCAACAAGGCGTACGGGTACTTTGGGAGCACGACCATTGCATATGGCCCGAGCGAGGGGAATGGTTCCGCCGATTTGATCTGCCAATTTTTTCTCCAGCAGGTGCTCAACGGCGCCTCCTTGGGCCGCGCCGCGCTCGAAGCACGGCAGCGGTTCGTCCAATCCGCAAATCTGATGGAGCCGACCGATCTGAAGACGCTCGCTCAATTCAACCTGCTGGGCGACCCGTCCATCCATCCCGTACAGCCGGCGTATCACGCCTTGAGCCGGACGAAAGCGTTTGCCACCGCGTTCCCCGGCCTTCATCCACTCCCGCTCGCCCGTGGGCTCCGACGCGACCGCTTGATGAAAAATGGACTGGCGCTGGCGGCCACGGTCTCCGCCGCGAAAAGAAAGCGCGGCCTGACTCCTCCCAGGCATGTGAAGCGCGTACTCACGGAGGCAGGGCGGGAATCGGGGGTCGGCGCCCTCCGGTTCGTGTCGTTTGGAGTCCACGACCCCGCTCCCTCTCGCTACCGCAAAACCGCCATGGGCGGCGTCCAGCCGCACGTCCACGTTGCGGTCGGGGTACGGAGGACCGCACATCCGAAGTTGGTGAACCGTATGATCGTCTCCGCCGTGGTCGAAGACGGAAGGATCATCCGATTACGCCGCTTGCACAGTCGGTGATCCGGTGGTCCGGGGACGGGTGGTGAAGAAACGATACGGAGCGGGAACGAAAAGCGAACACGAGGCTGTCATGCTTGCGACCGATGCCGGCGAATTCAAGCTGCGCCGGCAGGGCGGGAATCCGTTCGTCGATCCTTTGCTCGATCAACTCGTCGGCAAAACCATCTGCTGCAACGGCATCATCGAAGGCACGACGTTCATCATGACGAGCTGGACCGTTGAGGATTAATGCCGGCGGCGCAGAGAGCGTTTCCCAGACCGTTCCGATGAGGCCCCGTTCGCACTCACTGCCGCGGCGGGAATCAGCCAGTCGCGGCGGCGCTTCCTCAGTCGCTCACTGACGGTGAGGAGAACATGAAACGGGATTTCGGGGCGGACGTCCTGATCCGTCGCCCATACCTTCCCTGCCTCCTCGAGGATCGTGATGAACTGGCGATACTCCTCGTCATGATTGGCCAATACCTGCTCGGCGTCGGTCACGATGAATAGATAGCCGGGCGCCGGCAGCCAATAGAGGTCGGTGAGACACTCTTCAAACGCATCCCAATTCTTGCCGAAGTACGAAGGAAACTCGAGCACCCGCGCGAACTCGCCCATGAGCCCGCACTTCGTGCGGCACTTCTTACCCTGGAAGAGACGAACCGCGAACCCGGCCGGCGCCTCAACGACCTCTTCGTGCGTCTGGCCGTCCTTGAGCACGAGCAGCTGGACGTACGGCGGGTGCATGGAACGAAAATGGTCTTTGAGCGTCATCTGCGCCTCAATTCATCGGAATAAACGTCCCGTAGTGGTCGCCGGTGTAGTAGGCCTTGCCACTGCGCGTTTCAATCACGATCCTCTCGGGCCCACGGCCGATTCCTTCACCTCGGGGGTTCACATCATATTCGCGGTACTCGCCGGGCGGGAGTCTCCGCTCACGATTGTGGAAGGGCCGGGCGCCGACATAGCCGGGCAGCGGTTTACCGTGCCGCTGTTGAATCGCCTCGAGCACGACCCTCGCCTGCTCAGGGACGAGCGCGTGATCGTGGCCGTGAGCAGGCGTGCCGGCCGCAGTCTGATCCGGAAGTGTCGCGGTGCCAGCGTGAGCCGGCAGCCCAAGGGCGACGTGTAGGAGAAGCGCCGCGCAGGTCCAAGCCAGATGGCTCACATGCACCTCGTGATCAGCAGGCTGTTGAAAAACAATAGGCGGACGCCAGAAGCAACAATGCTTCACGGTGCAACATGAACAGAAATATCGCAGGATGTTCAAAAAGGCTGTCCATTTCACCGCTCGCCCCAGGCGCGCCAAGACGTGCCCTTCCCGGCCAAGGCCGCAGCGAGGCGCACGGCGTCGCGGATAAGCGACGCCATGTTTGTGCGCGCCGGCGAGATGGTGAGCCGGCCGTGTCTTGGGGCAAGGCGTACTCTGGTCGTACGTTGAGCCTCCGAGCCATGCGAGGTGCGCGAGGCGAGGAATAACTCGCCTCACGTTTGCGTACGGGCGCGAGATGTGAGCGCCCAGTGTCTTGAGGCTGGCGGCCTTTTTCAACATCCTGTCAGGCCAAAAACCGCCGCGACGGTACCATGCCGTCACCTTAAGGGCAAGCCGACGAGCGCGCGTTGCCACCCCTTGACCCCTCTGTTAGAATGCGCCACGCTTCTGTGAGTCGCGCCGGAATGCGAAAAGCAAAAATTGTCTGTACGATCGGCCCGGCGACCCACTCGCCCGCCATGCTCGATCAACTGATCGCGCACGGGATGAATGCGGCACGCCTGAATTTCTCCCACGGCTCCTCGGATTCGCACGCTGCCGCTGTCCAAGCGGTGCGCGATGCCGCCGCCAGGCAGCAGGCGCCGGTGGCCATCATTCAAGATCTGCAAGGACCGCGGATTCGCGTGGGCGTCCTGCCCGCGGATCGTTTGGCCGTAGTCCCGCACCAACTCGTCACGCTCATCCCGGAGAACACCCGGTCATCGCGGGGCACTTCCGGCTTTTCGATTCCGGTCACTTATTCGGACTTGGCTCGTGATGTCAAACGCGGGGCACGCATTCTCATCGACGACGGATTGATCGAGCTACAAGCGGTGCGCATCGCGGGCGAAGCGGTCGAATGCGAAGTGGTGACCGGCGGCCTGATCGGCTCGCACAAAGGACTCAATCTGCCTGGCACGCGGATCAGCGCCCCGACCTTGACGGACAAGGACCTCGAAGATCTCCGGTTTGGCCTCAAGCATCATATCGATTATGTCGCCTTATCGTTTGTCCGGGGCCCAGAGGATATTCGCGCCGCCCGGCGGGTGATGTCCGAGTTCGGCGGCGAGGTGCCGATCATCGCGAAGATCGAACGGCCCGAGGCGGTGGAACATTTGGAAGCCCTGTTGGAGCAGGCCGACGGAATCATGATTGCGCGCGGCGACCTGGGCGTCGAAATGGGGCCGGAAGCCGTGCCGGTCCTGCAAAAGCGCATGATCACCGAGGCGAATCGCCGGCGGCGCTTGGTCATCACGGCGACGCAGATGCTCGAATCGATGACGCACAACCCGCGACCGACGCGGGCGGAAGCGTCCGATGTGGCGAACGCCGTGTTCGACGGCACCGATGCCGTTATGCTCTCCGCCGAAACCGCTGTTGGCCGCTATCCCATCGAAGCCGTGCAGGTGATGGACCGGATCATTCGGGCGGCCGAGGAGGGCAAGGAGCCCGGCTTGATTCGGCGCGCGGAACCGTCCCCGGACCCCGTCGGCTTTTCCGAAGCAATCTGCGCCGCCGCCTCTTCGGCCGCCGCATCGACGAAGGCCGGCGCCTTGGTCGCCTTCAGTCAATCAGGGGTCACCATTCGCCTGCTCTCCAAGCAGCGTCCCGGCCCCCCCATCATCGCCATTACCCCGTTCGAGCCGATTCGCCATCGCATGGCGCTCTACTGGGGCGTGCGCCCCTACCGGATGCCGCTGATCACGGATACCGACGCGCGGCTCCGGGAAGTCGAGCAGCGGTTGAAGGACGAAGGACTCGTAAAAACCGGCGATCGGCTCGTGATCGTCTCCGGCGCGCTCGTCGGTCAGCGGGGCGGGACGAATCTCATGAAACTTCACGAAGTCGGGTAACGAGGGCGAGGCGGCGCACTGCCGCCGCGCTGCGGCCTATCCCGTCGTCGACGGGCAGCGCCCCGCATGGCGACGGCCTTCGCCCACACCGTCTCACCACCGGAGCTGGCGAGAAAGGAAATGGAGATGGGGAGACCTCTGTTGGCATTTCTTTTCTGCCTCGCGATCATCATGCTCGAAGGCGATCTCTTCGCTCAGACGGGATCCTTGACGAAGGACCCGACGAAGCTGATTCGAAAATATTTGGAGCTGGACATGAAGGGGGCGCGGCTCAACTCCTTGACGTTCGAGGCGCAGCGGCCGTACGTCGCCTGGCAGGAGGAGCCGGTGTGGGGACAGATCGTCGTCGTCGCGGGGTATGAGATCGCCGATCGTCTGGACCAGTGGCGCGTGATCAACAATGTCGACGTGATCATCCCCGTCCGCTTCGTGATTTTGGGCTCGGTCTATCTGGAGCAGGCGACCTTCCATGCCGATCCCCACGTCGAGACGGTGGAGTTCCATGTGAAAGCCATGACGGGCCTGTGGCGGATCGTCGAGCCGATGCTCCCACCGCACATCGGCCACAAGCGGATCATCAATTTCATCCGCCAATCGGTGATCGAAGAACGCGATCCTGCACGGGCGGCCATGTTGACCGCGCTTCGCGAGGAGGTCGCGCGCGCCAAGGCGCCGGAAGCGGCAGCCCACGCGCCCGACGAGAGCCTGCCGGCGTTGCCCTCGTTTGGGCCGTCACGCTGAACGCGCCCACCTTCCCTCGTTCCCGCTACCGACTTTGGTATAATCGGCCGATGCACGCGGTGGACCTCCTCATCTTCGACCTCGACGGCACGCTGATCGAATCCAAATGGGATATCGCCAAGGCGGTCAATCTCACGCTCGGTGAGATGGGTCTCCCGCCGCGTCCTGAAGAAGAGATCTTCAGTTTCGTCGGAGACGGGGTCAAACGCTTGCTTCGCCTCTCGGTGGGCAAGGAGAATCTCGATCACTATGAGGAGGCGCTCCGCATCTTTCGCCGTCACTACCTGACCCACTGCTTGGACTGCACGAAATTCTATCCGGGGATCGAGCCGGTCTTGACGCATTTTGAAAAGAAGGCGAAGGCCGTGGCGACCAACAAGTCGCTGGAATATACGATGAAGATTCTCGACGGCCTGGGCCGCCACCACTTCGCGTATGTGGTGGGAGGTGACAACGGGTTCGGGCTCAAGCCGGAGCCGGGCATGCTCCTTCACATTCTCGAACAACTGGGCGTCGAGAAGAACCGCGCCGTGCTGATCGGCGACAGCACGAACGATATCAACGGCGCGCACAACGCCGGCATCAAGGTGTGCGCAGTCGGCTACGGCATGGGGAACCGCGAGCGGATGCTCGCATGCCGGCCAGATTGGTTCATCGAACGTCCCGAAGACCTCATGGATCTATTCACATGACACGGCTCTACGCTCGATCGATACGGCTTCTCCTCTTGGTTGTGTTCACCGTCGCGGCCGGCGCCGACGTTCAATCCGCGCCGCCGCCCGGCTCGACGTCAGCGGGACTCGCCGAGCGCGTCATCGAGCATCGGTTGAAGAACGGCTTGACCGTGCTGCTCGTCGAGCGTCACCAGAGCCCGGTCGTGAGCATCAACGTAACGTTCGGCGTCGGAGGCATCAACGAGCACAATGGGATCACCGGGATCGCGCATCTCTATGAGCACATGGCCTTCAAAGGTACGCGGACACTCGGGACCAAAGACTACGAGCGGGAGCGCCCGCTGCTCGAAGAACTGGACCGCCTTCAGCGGGGGATCGAACAGGTGCGTGAGGAACTGCGCGCGAGCGGCCAAGACGAAGCGGCATCGGTCAAGCTCAAAGAACTTCGCCAAGCATTTCAGGAGACACAGGAACGCGCGGGGCAATTCGTCATTGGAAACGAGCTGGCGATGTTGTATCAGCGGCACGGCGGCGTGGGGCTGAATGCGTCGACGGGGAAAGACATCACGCGGTACACCGTGAGCCTCCCGGCCAATCGATTGCCGCTGTGGGCGGTGGTGGAATCCGACCGGATGGCGAATCCCGTCCTCCGGGAGTTCTACAAGGAACGCGACGTGGTGCTCGAGGAGCGGCGACTCCGGACCGACGACAGCGCGCAGGGGCTGCTCTTCGAAACCTTCGCGGCCACGGCCTTCGTCGCGCACCCGTATGGCTTCCCGACCATCGGCTGGGCCTCGGACATTCAATCCTTGACGCCCTCGGTGACGGAAGACTTCTTCAAGACCTACTACAGCCCGGCAAACGCCGTCATTGCGATCGTGGGCGATATCAACCCACCGGACGTCATTGCACTGATCGAGCGGACGTTCGGCGCCATTCCCTCGCACACTCGGCCGCCCCGTGTCACGACGGTGGAACCTCCTCAGCGCGGGGAGCGTCGGGTCGAAGTCGAGTTTGACGCAGAGCCGGTCGTGCTGATCGGCTATCACAAACCGGCGATCGGTCACCCGGACGATTATGTCTTCGACGTGATCGATTCGATTCTGTCGGAGGGGCAAACGTCGCGGCTGTACCAACGGTTGGTCCGCGAGAAGCGGCTTGCGGCGTCCATCGACACGCAAGCGGCTTATCCCGGCGTGCAGGCCCCGCACCTGTTCGTGATTTCTGCGACGCCCCTGTCGCCCCATACGGCGCGCGAGGTCGAAGAGGCGATCACCGAAGAGTTGGACCGGTTGAAGACCGAGCCGGTGACGGCGGAGGAATTGGAAAAGGTGTTGAACAATCTCGATGCCGAATTGCTCCGGTCGTTGCGATCGAACAGCGGCTTGGCCGGACAACTCGCCTACTTTCAAACCGTCGCGAAGGACTGGCGGTACTTGCTGAAGGCGCGCGAGCGGATCGCGACCGTCACACCGGCCGATATTCAACGGGTGGCGGCCGAGTACCTGGTGAAATCGAACCGAACGGTCGCGACGCTGGTGCGCCCGGCGCCGACCGCCAAGACCGCCGCCGCCACACCACCGAGGATGACACCATGACACGCGTGCTATTGAAGCGAACGGACCGCAACGTACCAATCTTCTTCATTGCCATGCTCATGGTGTTCGTCGCGCACGCGGGAGACTCTTTGGTTCCCGCCGCTGCCCTCGATCTTGCGAGCCTCCCGACCGATCCTCGGCTCATGAAGTTCGCCGCCGTGGACTTCCACCCACCCGAACCGGAGCGGCTCGTGTTCGACAACGGTCTCGTCGTCCTGCTGCTCGAGGACCACGAACTGCCGCTCGTGTCATTGACCGCCACCGTGCGAACGGGCAGTTGGCTCGATCCTGCCGAGAAGGTCGGCCTCGCTGGCTTGACAGGGATGACCATGCGGACTGGCGGCACGCAACGGACGGCCGCGGCCGAATTGGATCACGAACTTGAACGGCTCGCCGCAAACCTCTCAGTCTCCATCGGTGTCGAATCCGGCGTGGCGACCCTCGATCTGTTGAAGAAAGATCTGGACCGGGGGCTCATCATCTTTGCCGATGTGCTTCGACGGCCGGCATTCGAGCCGGGCCGCGTGGAACTGGCGAAGCTCCAGGCGAGAGAGTCGATCCGGCGACGCTACGATCAGCCACAGGGCATCGCCTCCCGTGAGTTTGCGAAGCTGCTGTATGGGCCGAACCACCCGTTGGCGCGTGAAAGCACGATGGCCTCCATCGCACGGATCACTCGGGACGATCTCGTCGCGTTCCATGCGGCGACGTTCCATCCAAATGGCATCATCGTCGGTGTCACCGGCGACTTCGATAAAGCGGAGCTGCTCGCAAAGCTGCGTGATCTGTTCGGCGATTGGCGGCGCGGGCCGGCCATGACGACGGCCATTCCAGTACCGGAAACCAACGAGACGTCGGCCGTCCGATTTATCGCGAAAACGACCTCGCAAACGCACCTGCGGGCCGGCCACCTGTCTTTGAAAGAAACGGACCCGGATTATCCGGCACTCGTGCTGCTCAACGACATTCTCGGGGGCGGCTCCTTCCGCAGTCGATTGTTTCAGGACGTGCGCACGAAGCAAGGGTTGGCGTACTCGGTCAGTAGTGTGTTGCGGGCGGGCATCTATGCGCCGGGTGTCTGGAGCATGCGCACGGAGACGAAAAGCGCCTCGACCCGTCAGGTCATCGCGACGCTCGTGGCGAACTTGGAGCGGTTGCGGGAGCAGCCGGTGAGCGATGACGAGTTGGAGGAAGCCAAGGCCGCGTTCATCAATTCGTTCATCTTCTCCTTCAGCAGCTCGGCCAGCATCCTAAATCGACGGATCGAGCTGGAGTACGACGGCCTGCCCAAGGACTTCCTGCAGCAACTCCGTGACAAGGTCATGGCGCTGACGAAGGAGCAACTGCTCGAGGTGGCGCGCCGCCACCTTCACCCCAACCGGCTCAAGATCCTCGCGGTCGGACCGGCGGAGACCGCCGGCGTGCTGGCGACGTTCGGCGAGGTGAAGGAAATAAAACTCGAACCGGAAAGCTGACGAGCATGGCCGGTCGTCCGCGATGCCGCATCGACATTCGTCACGGCAGCCTCTTCGATGTCCAGGCCGCGGCCGCCGTGAACCCGGCAAACAGTCTCGGCGCCATGGCCGGCGGGGTGGCCGGTGCGCTGAAGCGGGTCGCAGGCCAGGCAGTCGAAGACGAAGCCCGCCGACACGCCCCGATTCCGGTCGGCCAGGCCATTGTCACCTCGGGCGGGCGATCCCGCTTTCCGGCGATCATCCACGCTCCAACCATGCCGTCCCCCGGGAATGGCGATCCCCGTCGATCACGTGCGCTTGGCGATTCGAGCGGCCTTGCAGATAGCCGAGGCCAACGGGTTCGACTCCCTTGCCATCCCCGGCATGGGGACCGGCGTGGGAGGCGTACCACCGGCGGAGGCGGCAGCCGCGATGATCGAGGAGATTCACGCGTTCGATGCTCACCCGCCTGCGTTGCGTCACCCTGATTGACATCGATACCGGATTGGTTGAAGCATGGCGTCAAGTAGCCGACCACACCGCTTCCTCCTAGAACCGCTCTATGCCGCTCGAAGATGAGTTTCCGGACATTGTAAAAAAAGCCAGGACGGGCCAGGGCCTTTCATTGGAGGCTTGTGCGGCTGCCTGCAAGGTACCCGTGCCGGTCCTGCAGTCCTTGGAAAGCGGGCGGATCGTTCCCACGCGCGCACAAGCGGAGGACATCGCGCGCGCCTTGCACCTCTCGTCGCAGCCGCTCGTCGATATCGCGGCGGGCACCTGGCATCCTCGACCGAGCACGACGCCACACATTGAAACCGTGCTCGGTGATATCGATGGCTATCCGGTAAAAGGATATGTGCTGTACGATGAAGGTGAGGCGGTGTTCGTCGATACGGCGTATCGGGCGGTCGCGATGCTCGAGACGCTCGCGCATCTTGGCGCACGGCTCACAGCTGTGTGCCTCACGCACGGCCATGCGGATCACGCCGATGGTCTGGACGCCATCTTAAAGGTATGGCCCGTGCCGGTGTATCTCGGACCGGAGGATGAGCGTTTACTCGCCTGGCATCCCCCCCGGAGCTTGCTCCGGCGACCGATCGATGGTGATTTTCTCCAGGTGGGGCGACAGCGGCTCCGTTTCATGACAACGCCAGGACATACGCCCGGTGGGACGTGCTACCTCGTCGAGACGTTGGACCCGCTCGTCTGTTTCGTGGGTGATACTGTGTTCGCCGGATCCATCGGTCGATCCAACCCGTCCAGCCTCTATCCGGCGCATCTCGAGTCGGTGCGCCGACGAGTGCTCGCGCTTCCACCTTCCACCGTTCTGCTGCCCGGCCACGGCCCGGCGACGACGGTCGCAGAAGAGATCGAGCACAATCCCTTTGCCGGCGGCCGCACCTGAGCGCAATGGACCACCAATCACCCATGTCTCGGCGCGACGACGCGGTGGAATTGCCATCCTGGTCGCCGCCGGTCGGCGAGCCGGTCGCCGCCGTGCGGCCGCGCTCGAAGTTTTCCGATGTCGTGCTGCCCATGCTGCTGTTTGGCGGCACCGCCTTCACCACCCTTTGGGCCGGGGCATACGGCACGAACAACGATCTGTTCGTCGGTCCCTGGCAGTTTCTCATCTCGCAGCCCTCGGCCCTCTGGAAAGGCGTTCCCTTCGCTGCGACACTCCTCGGGATTCTTGTGACGCATGAACTGGGACATTATGTACTGTCGAAGATCCATCGCGTGCCGGCCTCCCTGCCTCTCTTTATTCCGGGGCCTCCTCATTTCATCGGCACATTCGGGGCGATCATCCGGATGCGCGGGCCGATTCTAAATCGTCGGGCGCTCTTCGACATCGGCGTCGCCGGACCCATCGCAGGATTTGTCGTTGCCGTGGTCGCCTTGCTCGTCGGATTGAGTCGTTCGACGCTCACGCTGGACGTCGATGCCTACGGGATTCGGTTCGGACCATCGACCCTTGTCTCGTTCTTTGCGTGGCTCTTTTTCGGTCCGATCCCACCGGGCTACGTCATCAGCTTCCATCCGATTGCCGACGCCGCCTGGTTCGGACTCTTCGTGACGTCCCTGAACTTGATTCCGATCGGGCAATTGGATGGGGGCCACGTCGCCTATGCCTTATGGGGCACACGGCAGCGGTCGATTGCCCTCGCGGTCGTGCCGATTCTGCTGTTCCTTGGTTTCGTCGGCTGGCCGGGGTGGTTCCTATGGGCGGGATTGGCGGGAATACTCGGACTCGCTCACCCGCCGGTGCTCGATCCCGAAACGGTGCTCGGACGCACGCGTGTCTTGATCGGGTGGGCGGCACTGGTCATTTTCCTACTCACCTTCGCGCCGATCCCATTTTCGATTCATTGAGAACGCGCGGTTACTTTACCCTTTCTTGCGGGATCGAGCCGTAATACTGCTCGACGCACTCCGGGCACAGACCATGGGTGAACTGTGCCTCCGAATGTTGTTGGAGATACGACTCGAGCACGTCCCAGTAGCCTTGGTCGTTCCGGATTTTTTTGCACGCCGCGCAGATGGGAATGAGCCCTTCCAGCGTCTTGATTCGCTCTTCGGCCCGCTTGCGCAACACCACGACCAGCGCCACACCCCAAATCAGTGCGATGGTCAGCACGCGATTCAGCAAACCGATCCACGCGAGGCCCGCCGGCGACCAGACGTACCCAATGAGCGTGAGCGCCGTCGAGGCACCGGCGATGACGAATGTATGGACGCGGGAGGGAAGCCACAGCGAAAGCACCACTGGAACAACGTACAAGACACCGACCGCGACGCCCAGCGGGAGGAAAAGATCGAGCGCGCAGATCGCTGCACCGGCCGCAAGAACAGCAACCACCAGCCAGCCGGTGTGAGCTTGGGCGCGCATACGTCCATCTTAGTCATGATTGGCACGACTGGGCAAACCACTCCCCGCGCACAATGCGGCACCAGGCCCGCGCTTGCTCTTGCCTTCTTTCGTTATTCGCGGCGGGAGATGCTGATGGCGACGGCATGGACGGGGGGCGGCGGCTCGCTCCGAAGCGGTTCGCCATACGGCGTGACAAAACGCCCGAACCGATTCGGCACTTGAATCTCTGCGCGGACTGTAACCTTGTCTCCCTCTGTTACTTCGGGCGGCCGGATCACCGGGCGGCCACAGATGCCGAGGACCGCGACATCGAGCATCGCCTCCCCGTCGTCATCCTCCAGCGCAAAGGTATAGGCACCATAGCAGGCATTCCCAGAGGGCAAGAAATACGGGTCCAAGACCTGAACATGCGCAACCACACCGTCAATTCGCACCTGACGCAGGTGAAAGAGGTCAGGGTCGGCCACGATGTCACGGATGGAAACCGGGTCATCGGCGCAGGCGCCGCCGACCCCGGCTAGGCACGGGAGTACGAATACAAGGACGAGAAGAAGAGATGGATATGACGAGATGGGGAGGAGTCTACCCGGGCTGCCGACATGTCTAGTCGAAAGCGCCACTCGTGTCCTTCCCTTAAGTTACGCTGCTGCCCCTTTGAGGGACAATACGAAGGACGGCTTCAGCGGTCAAGCGCTTTTCCACCATCGGGCGCTTCCGGCCAGCGCGGCTGCACCGCAATGTCCCACAGAGGAAGGCGGCCGCATTGCGAGAACCCCGACCACTTCTGGCTCAGATTCCGTACTGAGCCACGACCCGATACGAGATGCCCTATTCTGTCAGAGCAGTGCATTGCGGGATTCTCGCAATATCGCTACACTGCCGAGCCTTATCAATCGCAACGGCAACCATGCATGCGCTGTTCGAGCGACTGAACCGACGCATCCTGACAAGGAGTCGCGATGACATCCCATGTCCGTCGATCCGAGACCGCTCTCGATCGCTATGTCAACGACAGCCGGCCTGAGTTCGAGCGACTACTGGCCGAGATGGTGGAAGTCCCGTCGGTCAGCATGGACCCGGCACACCACCGAGACGTGCGACGGATGGCGGCTCTCGCGGTTCAGGTCTTGTCTGAGATGGGAGCTCAGGCCGCTCTCGTCGAAACCAAGGGGAACCCGGTCGTCTCCGGCGGTTGGCAGCTCTTCTCTGATTTCCCTACGGTCACGATCTACAATCACTTGGACGTCCAGCCCGCTCAGGAGCCGGAATGGCGCCAGCCGCCGTTCGCCTTTCGACGGGCCGATGGCATCTACCATGGACGAGGAGCGACCGATGACAAGGGGCCGGCGCTGACCGCGCTCTTTGCGGCGCGATATGCCATCGAACACGGAATCGCCATCAATGTCCGGTTCGTGTGGGAACTCGAAGAGGAGATCGGCAGTCCAAACTTTGCGTCGGCCCTTGCCCCGTCAAACGGCATCCCACGGCCCGATTCGGTGCTGGTCTCCGATACGATTTGGGTGGCCAAAGATCGTCCGGCCATTCCCTATGGCCTTCGCGGGTTGCTGGCCCTCCGTCTCTCGCTCACCACCGCGGCCGTCCACGCGCATTCCGGGCTTACCGGCGGCGCCGCTCGAAATCCCTTGGCCGAACTCTGCGAAGTGGCCGCGGCCTGCCTGGACGCTCGGACCGGCAAGGTCAAAATTCCTGGCTTCTATGATGACGTCGTACAACCCACGCGAGCCGAGATACAGGATTTTTTGCGCTCGGGCTTCGACGTCCGGCGCTTCAAACAAGCATACGGCTTCCACGCGTTACGAACGACGGACCGCGAAGAGGTCCTTCGTCGCATTTGGGCCTCGCCGACATTCGAGGTCCACGGCCTGGTCGGCGGGTACAACGGCCCCGGGGTTAAAACGATCGTGCCCAGCGCCGGCGAGTTGAAGGTCAGCATGCGGCTGGTCCCCGATCAGCGGCCCGAGAAACTTTATGCCCTCGTCAAACGCTTCCTTGCCGAAAGGAATCGGGACGTCAAAGTGAGCGTCGATGGGATGCTGCAACCCTTCCGCGGGGTCTTCAGTGGGCCTTACTCCGAGGCGGCGCGACGAGCCGTGCGCGCGGGATTCGGAAAAGATCCCGCACTCATTCGAGAGGGGGGATCGATCGGCGCCGTGTCGATCATGCAGCGTGCGTGGAAAGTACCGATCCTCTTCATCGGACTCAGTCTCCCCGAACACGGCTATCATGCCCCGAACGAATACTTCGACTGGGGCCAGGCGGCAGGGGGCATCCGAACGTTCGTGGCCTATTTTAATGAGCTCGCGCAGATGAAGCGACCGTGATGGCACCCGTTTGCCGCGACACGGCAGCGTTGAGTGAGAATCGCTCTCGGGACAGGACGTTCGACGCTGGAGGGGCGGAGAAAATTCTTACCTGATAGGGCGGCGCGACTGCGGCTTCTGCCTGAGGACGGACTCGCTGACGAATTTCGGGGGAAGACCCGGGCGCCATGCTTCTTGGGGCCGCCGGCGATACCACCATTTGTCTTCTTCCAATTTCATTTGGTAGCGCTGTCCCCCGGGGTCGTTCCACTCAGGAAGCGACAAACCGTCGAGAAATTGAATGCGCGTGAACGGTTGCCGATCAAGTGTTTCGGTTACGTACTCGCCACAGACGATGCACAGAAAGCGGCCCGAATCAATGGAACCGATGCGCTCGCGATCATAGATGGGATGAAGACAGGGCGGCGAGCCCTTTTTACCCCATGCGTCACGCCGATCTTGCCCTTCGGACACCTGCATTGACCAGCCTCCAACCGCCTTAAGTGTACCGCATCCAAAGCCGGTTGGAGGCCGAACCATTACGCGGGCTTTTTGCGGAGTTATGCGGGCAGCGGGCGCGGACCTTTTTGAACACGCCCGCCAGCGTCGCAACGAGTTTATTGATGAGCCGAGTGGGACCGGTCGACAGCAGGGGCGTCGACCGGAGCTGAGGCGGCCATGAGGGGTTGAAAGCTGGGATCGGCTTCCACGACACCCTTGACGTTGTCATTCGACAGGAGAAAGCGCCACGAGTCAACCGACGCCCCGGGGACTCTTGAGAACCAATCCCTCGCTTCGGTCAACCGTTGGAGGATTGCCTGATTGTCACGACGAGGGTTGAAAAGCAGGCTATACGCCATGGTGTACGCGGCGACGAACTTATCCACCGGTCGTTCGGCAATCTGAAACGCCTCCTCAGCTTCCGCGTAGGCGGCCGTCACGTTCGGATCGTCGAGGATCCGATTCCACGCGACCTTGGCGATCCGCGACCAGGCAAGTTCCGTCAGCGCACGCGCCCGCAACGCGGTCTTGTGCGTCCCGGTCAGTTCCTTCACAACCGCCTCATGTGTGGCGATCGCGGTCAGTTGATCGTTGTTCCAGCGATAGACAATCCCCAACCTGATGCGATTTTCCAGGTCCTCAGGACGGATGGCGGCCAGCTTCTCCATTGCCGGTATGACACGGTACAAATAGTCGGCCGGCGTCGGGGCTGACAAGCCACCCATTTCCATCGTATTCGCGATGTCGACCCGCGTCGTTTGCGCATACGTATCCCAATACAGCTCATTGAAGCGGAGCGCGAGATCGGGATCTTTGACCGACATCTGATGGTGGCGGACACTCGCGCTGACCAAGGCATCATAGAGATCGTGCGTTAACAGCAGAAGCGCGTCGGGCTGCTGCGGGTCGATCATCAGCACACGGTTGAGCAGCGCAACGCGATCGCGAAGGTCGGGAAACTGCGAGGCGCGGCCGACCGAGGCGATCAAGAGCCCGGACACCTCAGTCGGCTGCCACCACTCGACGCTGTGTGAGACATACCCGCCGTGCTCGCTGACAAAAGGAATCGCTCCCCGAGGATCGCCCACCGCGCTGACGGGGAGATTCAGGACGGCGACATCGCCCGGAAAGCCGAATTTCTTCAATCCGCTCATTGCGACCCAGGCTACCGTCACCACCTTGATCGCCTTCGTCGGCCGTTTCACCGTGTTCGTCCACTGATACGTGCCGGGCGCATAAGCAATAGGCGAGAGCATCGCGTCTTTGTACACGATCCGCGTGGTGACTTTCGTGGCCGGTGCCGCGACGACCGCTTCTCCGCTGCGACCGGGGAAGGACGCCGCAGGAAGGGTTTTGCTGCCGGTGATCTCCACCTTCAGGCCCCCACCCGGCGGCGAGGTTCCAAGCTGCTCCATCACGAACGCGGACGGCGGATAGTGGCTCATGTCTTCGGTGAAGAAGACCAGCGCCCCCTTGCCGGGCCATACCGCATTCATCCCTTGATCCTGCCGTTCGACAGCGGCCGCATGAGCGGATTCCAGTTGCTGCCAGCACGATGTATAGAGTGGGTCGCTGTCCGCGGGATAGTCGGGACGCTGTCCCTTGGTCGCTCCTCGCATCCGATATTGACAGGCAAAGTCCAGACGGCCGGCTGCGACTCGGTCCCCCGCCGCGATCGCCTCGATGTACCGCTGCACGGCGGTGCTGGCCGCAGATGGCTTTCCAGCCGACGGCTTTGCGCTAGGTGACGCGGCGGCGCGTTTCGTGGCGGCAAGCGCTGCAGCGGACAAGCCAGGGACGGGCGCGAGCCACGCCGGCGCGATCAGCGTGAGACACAGCACGAGCGCGGCCGCCCACCGCATCGACCACCGTCCGCGGCGTTGATGGAACGATTCCATACTTCTATCCTCCCCAGTCGAGAAAGGCTGGTACTGTATCACGGCAGCATTCGCGGTTGAAAGACAGGTACCGGCTGCACCGCTACTCGACGCGTATCACCGCGCGCATTTCATGCCCGGGCATATCACAAAAAAACGGAAAGCTCCCGGCTCGTTCCGGCGTAAAGACGAGATCCGCCCGTCCTCCCGGCGGCACGATCACGCGCTTGAAGCCTCCGGGACCGAACTCGGGCGCACCGTTCCCGCCAATCGCGACACTGACGCCGTCGAGCAGGCCCACGGGTACGATGGCATGGAGTTCGGGATCGTTGTTCATCAATTCCAGACGCACCTTTCGCTTAATTGGAAGGACGACCGTAGCCGGCGCAAATTCTCTCCCTTGCATCGTAATGGTGATCGTGTCCGGCTCACCCGCACCCGTCGGCCAGGCGATCTCTGCGCCTGCCACGACGACGAGCCAGGCAAGCATCAGCGCAGTCCGCCATCGGGAGACCATGATGGATTGTACTGTAGGCGGGAGCGATGGGACCAGGTGCGGATGAGGTTGAAGTGGCGCGCGACCGGCGGGGGCGACGGAAGAGGATTACGCGCGTCCCAGCGTCTCGAGGATTCGTCGCCGAAGTTGGCTCTTCGTGGCCGGGGACAACCGCTTTCCTTCGGCGTGCCGGCACAAGAACACGGTCTGGCGTAGTGAGTCCAAGAAGACTTCGCACCGTGGGCACGCGCCGAGATGCCGGCGAATCTCTTTGCAGACGTCCCGGCTTAGCTCGTCGTCCAGGTACTCAGATAGATTCCGCAGGATCTTCAAGCAGCCGGCCTTCGTGTGGCGATGTGACGACTTCGGCTCAGTCATACGCTCCCCTGTCCTTGATCATACTCTCCTCCGGATCACCCGACGGGGACGGCCTTGGCGAGGCCTTTGGCGCTCAACTCCCGTCTGACAAACAACCGCGCGCGATGGAGCCGGGACTTCACTGCGCGCTCGTTCAACCCCATGATCTCACCGACCTCCTTCGCGGACAGACCTTCCATATCACGAAGGACGAGAACCACACGGTACTTCCGGGGCAACGCATGAATCGCCGCATTCAGCGCCCGCCGCAGTTGCTTGTTGGCCAATGCTTCTTCCGGCGTCAGCCCTGAGGCGGGAATTTGCAATCGTAACTCGCCGTCATCGGTGGGAATGAACTCATCGAGTGAAAGCTCGCGCTCGGGCTCACCCTTTCGGCGCCGACGCATGGCCATGCACGCGCGGATCGCAATTCGATACAACCACGTCGAGAGCTGGGCATCGCCGCGGAATTGCGCGAGTCCCCGGTAGGCATTCAGGAACGTCTCCTGGACCAGGTCGCGCGCATCCTCTTCGCCTCGGCACACCCGCTGGGCGAACCGATAGATTCGATCGGCGTGCTCGCGATAGACGTCGTCGAACACCTGATCCTTGTCCTCGAGCCGGGGTTCGACGGCGAGACGATCCTGAAGGCGCGCCATAGAAGCGAGCAGTATACGGGCGTGCGGGAAGGGGTGTCAAGGAAAGGGCGCGGTTGCTAACCGATGCTGCGCTAGGCGGGACCGGCCGAGCCCCGCCTAGCCGAACCGTTGAACTAACCTTTGGTGGGATCGAGCGTCGTCAGCAGATTCGCCAATTCGTCGGCATGCTCTTCTTCCTTGGCCAGGATACCTTCAAGCATGCGCCGGCTGGTCGGATCGTTGTCCCCGAGATAGCGAATCATGTCGGCGTAGCTGTCGATCGCGATGCGCTCGGCGATCAGATCCTCTCGAATCATGTCGACCAACGATTCGCCCTCGACGTATTCCGAATGGCTGCGCGACAGCAAGCCTTCGGGATTCAAATTGGGCGCGCCGCCGAGTTGGGTGATGCGTTCGGCAATTTCATCCGCATGGGCCTGCTCTTCCATCGCGTGCTGCTGAAATTCCGCGGCGACGGGCTCGGCATGAATCCCTCTCGCCATGTAGTGATGCCGCTTGTAGCGCAACACGCAGACCAGCTCCGTCGCCAGCGCCTCGTTGAGCAACTTCACGACCGTCTCCCGATCCGCCCGATAGCCCTCGGTCACCGCTCCCCGTTCCACGTGCTCTCGGGCTCTCCGCCGAATTTCCTGAACATCACTTACAAACGTGCCTTTCATTCTTGCCCCCTTGTTCGTTCGCCCACCTTTCAACCAATGGATTGGTATTCCTCACCGCGATTGTTCTCACCAGTCCCCTTCTATCCCTTCTTCTGCCAAGCAAAACTCGCGACGACGGCCGCGAGTTCCACTGGTTCCACGGGCTTCGGCACGTGCATTTGGAACCCTGCCGAGAGCGCACGCAGCCGATCTTCCGCCCGCGCGTACGCGGTCAACGCGACCGCGGGAATCCGCCCACCACGGTCCGGTTCCATGGCGCGGACCTTCTTGATGAGATCGTAGCCGTCTTCGCCGGGCATCCCGATGTCCGAGACCAGCACGTCGGCGTGCCACGTCTGCAACGTATCAATGGCATCTTTGGCCGACGCGGAGGCACGCACTTCCGCCCCGCACTGCGACAGGACCTCGACGAGCAGATCGCGCGTCTCCGATTCATCGTCCACGACCAAGACATTCAACCCGCGCAGCTTCGGGACCGCGCAGAGGTGTTCCCCTAATGCTCGTCCCGACTCTCCTTTTCCGTTCCCATCGGCAACCCGAATCCCCACGATCGGGAATCGCAACGTAAATGTGGCACCCTGCCCTTCGCCGGCACTCTGCGCTTCCACGGTGCCGCCGTGCATCTCGACGAGATGGCGCACGATTGCGAGACCGAGGCCGAGACCGCCATGGCTGCGCGTGATCGAGCTATCGCCCTGACGAAACAGGTCGAACATGTACGGTAGGAACTCGGGACTGATTCCCTGCCCGTTATCGGCGACCGACAGCCGCACATGTGAATCTTCGCGTTCTAGCGAGACATGGACGCGGCCGCCCCGCGGGGTAAACTTGATCGCGTTGGACAGCAAGTTCCAGACGATCTGCTGCAGGCGATCGGGATCGCCCGAAATCAAGCCGGCTTTCCAATCGAGAACCTTGTGAAGGCGGATATTTTTCGCATCGGCCGCGGGCCGGGCCGAATCCATCGCCGCCTCCACGATCGGCGCCAGTTCGACCGATCGAACATCCAGCCGGAGTTTCCCGGTGCTGATTCGGGAGATGTCGAGCAGATCTTCGATTAGATGCGCCTGAAACTTGGCGTTTCGTTCAATGCTCGCAAGCGCGCGCCGCGCCGTCGCCTCATCGAGACTGCCGCCTTGCAGCATCTGGGCCCACCCCAGGATGGCGGTCAACGGCGTGCGTAGTTCATGCGACACGGTTGCAAGGAACTCGTCTTTGAGGCGGTTGGCCTCCTGCGCGTCACTGTACAGACGGGCGTTGTCGAGCGCCAAGGCCGCGCGCCGCGCCACCTCCTCGGCAAGGTACTGGTCTTCGCGCTCGTACGGCCGTCTTGGTCCCGTCCTACCGAAGGTCAGCGTCCCAAGAGGTCGTGTGTGAGCGGCAAGCGGCACGATCATCACCGCCTCCGCGCCTAACGCTTGGTGGGCCGACAGAAAGCCGTCGTCCTCGGGAGCGACCTCTTCGATCGCCGTCACATGATTGAAGATGAGCGTTTCCTCCCGCCGATGAACCCGCATGACGGGATGTGAATCGGGAACCTTGTCGGGGACGAGGCGCTCCGCGATCGTCCCGAGGAGCCGCTCACGGTCGGGATCGCTGTGGGTCAACGCCACACGGCGAAACTGCCCGTTCCTCATCACCATGCTGACCAGACAGTAATCGGCGAGTGTCGGAACGATGAAGCGAGCCAGCCGCGTCAGCGTCTCATCAGAGTCGAGGGACGTGACCAGCACGCGCGTCGCGTCGGCCAGGAACGAGACCCGCTGCTGCGCGCGATGCGCCTCGGTCAAGGCCCGATCGCGAGCCCGCAAAAATTCATCCTTCGCCAGATTCGCTTCGGTCAGCTCTCGGGTACGCTCTTGGACGGTCCGCTCCAGTTCATTCGCATGGCGCGCCAGCGCCTCGCTTTGCTCGTCGACCTGCCGCTTGAGTTGCCGTGCCTGCACGGCGCGACGCAGCGAGGCAATAAAATGGTCCCGATCAATCGGCTTTTCAATGAAGTCATAGGCGCCGCCGCGAAGGGCCCGAATAGCCAAGTCCCGCTCACCATGGCCGGTCACGAGCAGCACGGGCACGTCAGGGCGGACGGCCCGCACCTTGCCGAGCAAGGTCAAACCGTCCATTTCAGGCATTTTGATGTCGGTCACAATTGCGTCGTAGTCGCACTGCTCGACCAGAACCAAGGCCTTTGTGCCGGAATCAGCCACATCGACCCGCGCTTCCGGCATTCGACCGCTGATCGTCTCGGGTAACGCTTCGAGGAGGGCCTGATCGTCGTCGACAATCAAGATATGCGAATCGCGAGAATGCATCCGGACGCACGACCTCCGTCGGAGAATCAAAGCAAAGAGCGGGCCGGTATGCGAGAAGCGGCCAAAACTCGACCAAGCCGCGTGCTATGGGTCGGCGCCTTTGCTAATCGGTTGCCGGTGAGCCTTTTTCTGGAGGCGCGGCAAGCAATAGCGGTGTCGGGACGCGTCCGGGGGAAGACCATGGATGGGCCGAGTCGAACATCTTGTCCTGATGGCGGAACAATCGTCCCTGAGTCGGCGAGCAGTCGTAGGAGTGGCGGTAAGTCGGCGTCGGTTGCTCGGCGTATCGGAAATCGTGCCGAGCGAACAGCGCAGACCTGGCGCAGCCCCGCAGGTGCGGCGCGCCGAGCGAGTCAAGGGAGCTTCGGAACGGAGATCTTGAGCGGCGCGCCCTTTAATGCCTGTAAAAAGGCCATCAGGTCCGCCTTTTCCTCTTGGCTCAAGCCCAATGGCTTCATCAAGGGGCTGAGATGAGGATTAGGTCCCCCACCCTTGTCTTTGAAGTCGATAACCTCTTCCAACGTCTTGAACACCCCGTCGTGCATGTACGGTGCGGTCTCAACCACACTCCTTAATGTCGGTGTCTTGAACGCGCCCTTATCCCGCTCACGGCGGCTCACGTTGTAGCGGCCGAGGTCCTCCTTGAGCAGCCCTTCCTGAGGTACGCCGAGGTTATGGAATTGGTTGTCGGTAAAGTTCGGCCCGTTGTGGCAGAGGATGCACCGCCCCTTGCCCTTGAAGATTTGCAATCCCCTCACCTGTGATTCGTTCATGGCCTGAGTATCGCCCATCGCATATTTGTCGAAGGCGGAATTGGCCGAGATGATCGTTCGTTCAAACGCGGCGATCGCCTCGGCAATACTCTGAAGGCTTACGTCCTTCCCGAAGACCGCGCGAAACTGCTTTTGGTAGCCGGGAACCTTCGCGATCTTCGGGACGACACTTTCATGTTGTTCGGCCATCTCGACGGGATTATGGATGGGGCCGATCGCCTGCTCCTCCAATGAGCCGGCCCGGCCGTCCCAGAATTGAAACGGCAGGAACGCGGCATTGTACACCGTCGGCGCCTGCCGACCGCCCGCCGTCCCAAACGCGCCGATCGAGAACTGGCGCGGATCGGCAAAGCCCGTGCCCGGATTATGACAGAAGGCACACGAAATGGAATTGTTCTTCGAAAGCCGCGTGTCGAAGTAGAGTTGACGTCCGAGCTCGACCTTCTGCACATAATTGAGGTTGGTCGGCGGCACCGGAACATACGCTGGAAGGGGACCGATGTCCGGGACGGTGACGCCGTCGATCGTCACCGTATCCGGCTCACCTGGAGCGACCGGCTCTTGGGCCATCAAATGATTTCCGACGAACGCAGCCAGGGATGCCATGAGGATACCTCCTGCGATCGTCCACACTCTCACCGGCATAGTCGACCTCCTCGCGAGTGATGTAGTGCTTCCAGCGTGTGCCACGAGCCTTATTTTTGCCTGACCAGAATGCGAATCGGCGCCCCTTCGAACCCATACTGCTCACGAAGCCGCTTTTCGAGATACCGGAGATACGTCTTACCGATCTCGCGAGGATGGCCGACGAAGAGCGCAAACGTCGGAGGCTTCGTCGCCACCTGCGTCATGAAGACGGACTTCACCGCTTTGGACGGCTTTCCCTTTTTCACCGGCAGTGGATGCTCCGCCACCACGGTTTGGATGAACTTGTTCAGGGCGCCCGTCGGCACGCGATAGCGCACGTGCGCCATGACGCGATCAATCTGCCGATAGAGGTGGTCGACCACGTCCGGCTTGACGGCCGAGCCGAAAAACACGGGTGCCCAGGTCAGGAAACGAAACCGGCGCCGCAACTCCGACTCATAGGTTTGTCGGGCTTTCGGATCTCCGGCTCGAAGATCCCATTTGTTGACGAACAAGATGCAGCCACGCCCCTGTTCCAGAATGAGACCGGCAATCTTCGTGTCCTGCTCGATGATGCCTTCGACGCCGTCGAGGATGAGCACGGCGAGATCGGCTCGCCCCATCGCCGTCACCGCCCGGGTCACGCTGTACTGCTCCACACCGTGCTCCACGCGTCCTCGTCGCCGAATGCCGGCGGTGTCGGTAAAGATGTACGGGTGGCCGTTACGCACGACCCTTGTATCAATTGGATCACGCGTCGTGCCCGGCACGTCACTGACGACCACACGGTCTTCACCGACGACCTGATTCACTAATGTCGATTTCCCCACATTCGGCCGTCCGACGATCGACACCCGCGTGACTTCCCCGGCATCGTCGTCGAACGACGCTGCAGGCAACAGCGGGTAGATGGCATCGAGCAATTCATCGACACCGAGACCATGTTCGGCCGAGATCGGATACAGCGGTTGCGCGCCGAGTTGATAGAAGTCGGCTACCAGACTCTCGGTCTTCGGCGTATCGACTTTGTTGATCGCATAGAGCACCGGCTTCCGGACCGGCCGGAGCAGATCAATGATTTCGCGGTCGGCGGCGGTGGCGCCCGCGCGCGCGTCCATCACGGCGATCAAGATGTCGGCTTCCGTGATGGCGAGTTGCGATTGTTGCCGGATCAAGGCGAGCATGCTGTCCGAGGAGGACGGATCCAGGCCGCCGGTATCGACCAGCCGAAAGGCCCGGCCTCGATGCTCGGCATCGGCATAGTTTCGGTCCCGAGTCACTCCCGGGACATCGTCGACGATTGCGCTGCGCTTGCCCAGGATACGGTTGAACAGGGTCGATTTCCCAACGTTGGGCCGGCCGACAATCGCGACGAGCGGCGGGGGACTGGTGAAGAGATCGGGCTCCATGAGGTCGATCCGAAGCTATCACACGGATTTTGAGAAAGACAAGAAACCGAGCCGAGCCGCAGAGCCGGGCCACGCCGCGGGCCGGTTGCTGCCATTGAAGCGTACGGCTGTTTGCTGTAGTGTCGCCGCGTGTTTGCGCGGCGGCCACAGGAGCGGAGGAACTGCTGACTGGGAAGTGCTTGATCGTCCGATCGTTGTTGATCACCGTGGTCGTCGGTGCGGTCGCAGTCCCCGCTGTGAATGCTCAGGAATCCAGTCACGACCTGCCACGCGAATGGTTTCCCGTCCGGCCCTTTAACTTTGACGTTGCCCTGCGCCAACAGACGTTTGCCCCGCACGATCGCGAAGTGACGATCCAAGCCGGTATCACACCGAGGAGTTTAAGACCGACCAGCACGCCTTCTTTTTGAATCCCCGCTGGAACAACTTTATCGATATCCTCGACTTCCCGAAGCGCCTCCCCATCAATCGGCTCATTCGGCATCTCCTGTTCGGTCCGCTGGAGGATCGGGCCGTGCCGTACGTCGGCGTCCTGGGCGGCGGTCTCACCCCGGGTCCCGCGCATACCGGGCTCGGGCACTTGTATGGCGGCCAAGTCGGCGTCCGGTTTCCGGTCGCACGGGCACTGTCGCTCGACCTCAGCCTGCAGTACTCGCGGTATGCGGTCAGTTTTCAGGGCCAGGGGCACGAGGCGCAGCAATGGGTTTTTCTGACGGGCATCCGGTTTTGAGGTGGGCCGCACGGGTCCGGCTCGTGAGGCTTTGCCTCGTCATCGTTGTGGCGCTGCTCAGCGGCTGCGGCTTGATCTTCGACGCCGTTCAGCTCGTGTGGCCGATCGCCAAGGACGAGGTCGATGCGATCTGTAGTCGCCGGCAAGTGCGAGTGGGCGTGGCGATCGAACCGTTCCGCCCCTTCGTCTTCCCAGCCATTTGGACCGACCAAGGACCACGGGTCACCGGTCTTGACGTCGAGTTGGTCCAAGAGCTGACGAGGAAGTTCAGCGACTACTGCGGGGAACGACCGGTCACTCCGGTGATCAATCTCGTCCGCTTCCATGACCTGTTCATTGAATTGAGTGAACGCAACATCGACCTCTTCGTCTCGGCCGTCAGCGCCAATCTCCCCTCGCCGACGCGTGCCGGGCTGGCGTACTCCATCCCGTACATTTCCGATGCGGGTCTCGGTGCCATCGCCAAAGATGCTGGTGCCGGAAACGCTTTTCGCCTGCTCGCCAGCGAGAGCCGGGCATCCAGGTCACGCGCTTCAGGGAATACGATCGCGGTGGCGGTGCAGGACGCCACGGCGGCTCACCTCTATGCCGTCACTCATCTCACGGGCGTGCGGCTCTTGGTATGCGATTCCCTTCCCGCCGCATTTGAGTCGCAAAGTCCTTCACCGGATGTCATTCTGGGCGCCCTCCCGATCGTCGATTTCCTCGTCAGAACCGTGCACGGCGACTGGCATGTCATCACACGCGACTCCGGCCGTCCGCTCTTGCTCACCCATGAGCAGTATGCCATCGTACTGGCCGAAGAGAGTTATCGGTTGCGGCAACTCGTCAACGATTGGTTGTTTGACCTCGAGCGCACGGGCCGGCTCGCGGCGATCCGAGCGCGATGGTTCGATGCGACCTATGCCTACCCGAGGCGGGCGGAATCCGAGGGATTGCCCTTCACGGTTGAGCAGGCCGCTCAACACTATGATCAAGGGCAGTGCCGCCAGGCGGAAGAGTGAGACCGATGTTCTTCATCCCTCTTCTCTTGCTCATCTGTGTGTTGGTTGCACCGGCGGCGGGTTATGCCGTCTCAGTACAGGAGGCCGAACGCACGGCGGACCTCCTCGCGGCCTTGTTGGATGCCGGCCGCATGGTCGTCGATCAGAACGAAGGCCTGATCGATGACCCACACAAGGGCCCGAAAGGGTTCACGCCGGACGTGTTCGGCCGGCAGGTGGCTGATAAGTTCGCGCGCCGGACCGGCATCGACCTTGGCCACATCCGCGCGGCGGCGGTTCCGACGCTTGCCAAGGAGCTCCTTCCCCTGTTGTTCGAAGCCGAGAAACAGGTCGTCGCCGATGCGCAGGTCATCATCAACCAACGCGGGATCGGCTACAAGAATTTTATCCCGGCCACGTTCGCGAGCCACGCGGTCACGAAGTTCTCGAATCGCTCCCAGGTGCGGTTGAAGCAAACGACCCTCAACCCTCGGAACGCCCCGGACGCGTACGAGACGGCCATCCTCAAAGCATGGACGGCCACTGGCGTCGGGATGGGAGGATCGATCGATAAACATAGCGAAACGATCGAGAACGATGGGCGCGTGCGGATCTTGATGCCACTCCGCTATCACCGTCACTGCCTCTCGTGCCACGGTGAGCCGGCAGGACAGCTCGACGTGTCGGGCTTCCCCAAAGAAGGCGATCTCGCGGGCGCGATCAGCATCACGATTCCGTTGGATCATCGGTGAACCCTGTCCTCCTAGTCTTGGCTGCGCGGGCCCGCCGCTCTTCATCAACCGTTTGGTATAATGGTGCCTTTCGCGGAGCCATGCATGGACTTGCAGATGAACGGCCGAGTGGATTGGGACCATATCGAGCATGTCCTGCTCGACATGGACGGCACGCTCCTCGACCGGCACTTCGACAACTTCTTTTTTGAAGAAGAGCTGCCGCGTCGCTATGCCGTGAAGCAGGGCCTGGACATGCAGGAGGCGAAAGCACAATTGTTCGCCCTGTACCGGGCGGCGGAAGGCGAACTCGCGTGGACCGACCTGTACTATTGGACACGGACGTTGGGCATCGACGTCGTCGAGATGACCAAAGAGCTGGATCACATGATCGGGTTCCTGCCGGGAGCCGAGGAGTTTCTCCGTCACGTGCGCAAGCTCGGGAAGGCCATCGTGCTCGTGACGAACGCGCATGCGGCCGGCGTGGAAATCAAGGTGGCGCGGACCGGGCTGGACAGTCACGTCGATCGGATTGTCAATGCGTTCGAGGTAGGCTATTTAAAGATGCGGCCGGAATACTGGCCGACCTGTCAACGACTGCTCGGCTTCGACCCCAAGCGGACGTTATACGTCGACGACGATGAAGGCTGTCTCGATGCGGCGCGGCAGTTCGGGCTCGGCTACATTTACCACAGCGCAAAATCCAGCTCGCAACTCCCGCCGCAACCCTCCGTCACCTACCATTCAGTCGACACGCTGCTCGGCCTGCTGCCGTTGGAATAACCCCAAGCAGCGCACCCACGTGGCCTCGTTCAGCTCAGGCGTTCCGGGCGCCACTGAAGACCGAGCGTGAGAATCCGCTGAATGAGCGCTTTGTACGAGACGCCGGCGGCCTTGGCCGACTCCGCAAAATCTTCATCGCGCGCGATCTGGGGATTGGGGTTCGCCTCCAACACGTAGATCTTCCCGTCCTTGTCCATCCGCAGGTCGATGCGCGCGTAGCCGCTCAAGTCGAGCGCGCGATAGACGCGTCGGCACAGGTGCTGGATGCGTTGCTTGGCCTCCTCGCCCAAGTCCTTCACTTCCGCCGTTTTGATTCCACACTTTTGTTGATACTTGACGCTCCACTTCACGCGCTCGGTCGCAATGTGATGAGCGCCGTTCGGCATGTTCGTAAACTGCATTTCCCACACCGGGAAGACGCGCAGGCGGTGATTGCCGATGACCCCGACGTACAATTCTCGGCCTTCGATGAATCGCTCGACGAGCGCATCGGTGCCGACACTGTCGTGGATGAACGCGACGCGCTCCGCCAGCTTCTCCTCGTTCTCGACGACGGAGGCTTGAGAGATGCCGAGCGACGCTTCTTCCGTGAGCGATTTGACGATCACCGGGAAAGGGAGATGTTTGGGTAGCCGGGCGCGCTGGCCTTTCTTGATCACGGTAAACTCGGGCACCGGGATCCGGTGGTAGGCCAGCAGCTTCTTCGAGAGCGCCTTGTCGCGCGCGAGCATGAGGCCCCGGGAATTGCTGCCGGTGTACGGCATCCGCAGCATCTCGAGGAAGCTCACGATGTTGTAGTCAAAAGTTGCGACGTTATCGAACGCTTCGAGGAGATTGAAGACGATGTCCGGCTCCCAGTCGGAAATCGTTCGCCGCGCCTCGGAGAGATCGTCGTGCAGGCCGAGCGCTTTGACCTCATGGCCCAGCCGCTCAAGCGTGCTGACGACGTGGTATTCGGTCTTCCAGTCGGCCTGTTCCGCATCCGAGGCGGACGCGCCGGCCGGCGGCACGAGGTGCGTATGCACCAGGACGAGGACACGCAGCGGCTTCATAGCGCCAGCTTGTATCCTCCCGTATTCACTTGATTCATCGCATGGACGGTGAGCAGGATCGCGAACTCGAGCTTCGCCTGCTCCTCCGGCATAACCAGACGCAGGTCGAGCTGCTGGCAGCGCGCAATGATGTCTTCGAACACTTGATCGATCGTGTATTGATAAAGCCCCGTCCAGCCGGCCACGAGTCGTCGGACGGGTTTACGGATGCGGGCGAGGAACCGAACCGCGGTGGGACGATCCGTGTGGCCGTCGGGATCGGCGAACACCCGCCTGAGGTCCCGGTCGTAGAACGCGGCCCGACCAACTCCATAGTGTTGTCGCTTTTTCTTGTAATGTTGCCGCAACGTCTTTCGCAGCCGACGCAGCGGATCGACCTGTTCCTGCGACACCACCACGGGCGGCCGGCCGGCCAACGACCGCATCAAGCGGTCCACGTACCGAAGCTTCTTCAAGACCGGATAACCGGCATAGCGACGTGCCCAGTCGGAACCTGGCGTGAGCCAAACGGCGAAGGTTTCGGCGAAGTCCTCGTCAGGATGGCTTTGGGCGTACCACGACCCAAGATGCTCCACGTAGCTCTTACTGTACGGCTTGAACGCGTAATGATCGGGATACGGGACCGAGGAGCGTCCAAAGAGCTGTTGCCGGCTCCGTCGCCGGCGCAGGCCGAAGGCGTTCTCGATCGCATGCCCCGCCTCGTGACGCAGAATTTTCATGCACCACTCCGGCGTGCCGCCCTCCACTTCGAGCATTTGGTTCAGCTCGAGCTTGGCAAGCCGCGGATGAGCGAGGTAAAAGGGGATCGCGATGCCGGGCACGCCATCGGGCGAGAACCATTCATCGGACAGCCAGCAGTGGGGGCGAAAGGCTAATTGACTGGCTTCCAGCTCCCGGTAGAGCTGCGCGATCCGATCTTCAAGCACGCTGCCTTCGATCGTGACGTGGAGGTCGCAGAGGCGGAGGTCGAGGAGACGATCGTCGGGCCAATCCACCCATTCGGGCTGCGACGCCTCGGTGCGTTCGGTGGAGGGTTCGCTCTGTTTGTCCGCGCTCATCTTGACTTCGGCTTTAACGAAGTCAAGTATAGCAAAGGCTTCTACGTAGCGTCTCGCGCCGGTCGATTTCAGTGCCGGGACGGACGGGCGATGCCGCGGTACATCTCGCCCGCGATCCGCGGCACGCCGTCCATGACGAATCGATGGAGCTCATCGAAGGAGAAGCCCGCGTCCCGGATCAGGCGGTCGATCGGTCGATTGAGATTGCAGCCGCAGACGAAGAAGCGTTGGAACGGATTGAGGCGGGTCTGCCATTTGGCGATTGTCGCGTCATCGCTTAACCCGTGCTCAAGGAACACGAACCGGCCATCGGGTTTCAACACGCGCTGCACTTCACGCAGAGCGGCCGACACATCGGCAATCGTGCAGAGCGTCCAGGTACTGACGACATAGTCGAACCGGCCATCCTCCCACGGCAACCGTTCGGCTCGCTCATGGAGCACTTCCACCGGCATCGCCGCGTGGATCGTACGTTCCGCCACACGGTTGGGCAGAAAATTGCCCGGCTCGATTGCGCTCAGCCACGTCAGGGTGTTCGGATAGTGCGGCAGGTTCAGCCCCGTGCCAAAGCCGATCTCCAACACGCGCCCAGATACCTTCTCCAGCGCCTGCTGCCGGAGCGGGTGGAACCCCGGGCGGCTCATGACCCAGTCCATCATGCGCGGGAAAATGAAATCGGCATACAGACCCATGATTAGTCCACCTGGTCCCCATGCTCACTTGAAGCTGTGCCCACCAATCCCACTGAGCGTAATCATCTGTCAAGCTGGGCCGCGGATCATAGCATTCTTTGCCTGATGGATTGAATCTGGATGAGGCACCTGCTTTCTCGCCGCACATGTTTTTTTCGGCTTCTAGGGGTAAGATAAACCGTGCGCGACAAGATCGTGAGCCGCCGTTGTCTCAAACACACGCTCGCCGAGCATCGCGCGCGCGGCCAGCGGATCGTCTTTACCAACGGCTGCTTCGACTTGATGCATGTCGGGCACGTTCGCTACCTTGCCGCGGCGCGGGCGCTTGGCGATGTGCTGGTGGTCGGGGTGAACACGGATGCCTCCGTGCACGCGCTCGAGAAGGCCCCGGGCCGTCCCATCGTGCCCGACGCGCAGCGCGCCGAGGTGCTTGCCGCGCTTGAATCTGTCGATTACGTCGTGCTCTTCGATGAACCCGATCCCGGCCCGTTGATCGCCGAGCTCCAGCCGGACGTGCTCGTCAAGGGCGGCGACTGGCCGCAGGATAAAATTATCGGTCGCGAGGTCGTCGAAGGCCGCGGTGGTCTCGTCACAACGATCCCGTTGGTCCCCGGGGTATCGACGACGATCTTGGTCGAAAAGATTAAATCGATTAAATCATCGTAGCGAGGTTATTTGGGAACTGTTCGGAAATCCCGAGCCTGCTCTGCCGTAGCGAAACGTATCCGTGCCCCGTTGATGTTGGCCGAATAACGATTCACAATTCACGGCGATCCGTGTCCACACCGCCTCATCTCCTCCAGTATTGGGATCAGCTCCTCCGGCCGCTGCGCGATCGGCTGTTCATTGGCCAAGGCCGGGGGCTTCTCACCGGCGCGCACGGATCCATGCCGGCATTCGCGGTCACGGCGCTATGGCGATCAAGCGAGCGCTCGGCGCTGATTATCGCCGCAACCGATGAAGCGGCCGAGCAGTTCTATGAGGACCTGTGTTTTTTTCACGGTCTCCTCGGCGTCGCGTCCGAGGCGATCACGCTGTTTCCGGAATGGGAGACGCTGCCGTACGAAGCGACCGCGCCCCCGCCGGAACTCATCGCCCGACGGATGCGGGCCTTGTCCCGCCTGTCACAAGGCCAGCGGACGATCCTGGTCGCGTCCGTCCCCGCGCTTCTGCAGCGGTTGCTGCCCCTGTCGGTCTTCACGTCCGCCTGCCTGCGTCTGAAGCCGGGCGAGACCATCGAGCGCGAGGTGCTCGTATCCCGGTTGCTGCGTCTCGGCTACAAGCGCGGGTCGGTCGTCGAAATCCCCGGCGAGTTCAGTGTGCGGGGAGGGATTGTCGACGTCTTCTCGACCGCGTACGATGATCCGCTTCGGCTCGAATTGCTCGGCGACACGATTGAATCGGTCCGGCTATTTGATCCCGCCACGCAGCAGTCGGTGGAGAAGCTCTCTCAAGCGTCGGTCTTACCGGCGCGGGAGGTGATCTACCCGGAAGGCAGCGCCGAGGCGCTGGGGCCCATCGCATCCGACGCCGAGTGGCGCAGTCCGAGCCTCTATCCGACCATGGCGACCCTAACCGATTATTTTCGGCAGCCGCCCGTAGTCGTCTTCAATCAGCCGGACCTCATCAAGACCCGCGCCGCCGAGTTCGTCGATGAAGCCGCGGATGCCTACTTGCGGCTCGGCAAGGCAGCCGACGAAAAGGGCTATGTATCGCCCGAGCAGCTCTATGCCGATTGGACCGAATTGACGACGGGCCTCGCGCGGTGGTCTTGCCTGACGATCGACCCGCTCGCGTCATCGTCCGAAGCCCCCGAGGCCGCCGTCGCCTTTCCCGCTCAGTCCCCAGCGTCGTTCGGACTTGCCCAGCGCGGTACACCGTTCCTCGAAACGCTCCAGCGGCTCACTCAATTGCGCGAGGCCGGTCCCGTCATCATCGTCGCGCGCTCCCGCGGCCAGGTCGATCGGCTGTTGGCGCTCTTCGCGGAACAAGATCTGCCCGCGGTCCCGTGGACGGCCGACAATTGGCGCGGCTCACCCGGGAAGCCGCCGTTTTTCATCCTCCAAGGCACGCTTTCCACCGGATTCGTCTCGACGGACGGTCGGCTCACGGTTATCACCGAGGAAGAGCTCTTTGCGAAGGGCATGCGCCATAGACCCGCGCAGAAGAGCAAGACGGCGACCTTCCTGTCCTCGCTGGATGATTTGAATCCCGGCGACTTCGTCGTTCACGTCCAGCATGGGATCGCGCGATACGAAGGGCTGAAGCGCCTGTCGGTGCAAGGCTTTGAAAGTGACTATCTGATCTTACAGTTCGCGGGCGGCGACACCCTGTACGTGCCGCTCGATCGGCTGAATCAGGTCCAACGGTACAAGGGCGCCGAAGGCCACGTGCCGAAGCTCGACAAGCTCGGCGGCACGAGTTGGGAGCGGACACGCTCTCGGGTGAAGAAGAGCATCGAGGAGATGGCGCACGAGCTCGTGGAACTCTATGCGAGCCGGGAGGTCGTGCAGCGGCGTGAGTACGGCGACGACACGACCCTCTACCATGCGTTCGAGGCGGCGTTCGAGTACGAGGAGACGCCCGATCAGATCAAGGCGATCGAGGACATCAAGCGGGATCTTGCCTCATCAAAGCCGATGGATCGTCTGGTCTGCGGAGACGTGGGCTACGGCAAGACCGAGGTCGCCATGCGCGCCGCGTTCAAAGCCGTGGAGCACAACCGGCAGGTGGCCGTGCTCGTCCCGACCACGCTCCTCGCGCAGCAGCACTACGATAACTTCGCACAGCGCTTCGGGCCATTCCCGATCCGGGTCGTGATGCTGTCCCGATTTCAAACGGCCAAAGAGGCCAAGGCGGTGGCGAAAGACCTGGCGGACGGGGCGATCGACATCATCATCGGGACGCACCGCCTGCTGCAGAAGGACATCGTCTTTCGAAACCTCGGCCTCGTCATCATCGATGAGGAACAGTGGTTCGGCGTGCGACACAAGGAGCGGCTCAAGCAACTGCGGACGCAAGTCGACGTCCTGACCCTCACCGCGACCCCGATTCCCCGCACCCTGCAAATGGCCATGTCGGGGGTCCGAGAGCTCTCGGTGATCGAGACGCCGCCGGCCGGTCGCCTGGCGATCCGGACCCACGTGATGCGGTTCAACGAAGACACCGTCCGGGAAGCGATCGTGCGGGAACTGGGACGGGGCGGGCAGGTCTATTTCGTTCACAACCGTGTGCAGAGCTTGGAGCAGATGGGGACGTGGCTGCAGGGACTCGTCCCGGAGGCTCGGATCGTGATGGCGCACGGCCAGATGAACGAACGTGTGCTCGAAGGCGTCATGCTGAAGTTTTTGAAGCACGAGGCCGATGTCTTGGTTTCATCGGCCATCATCCAGTCTGGCCTCGACGTGCCGAACGCCAATACGATTCTGGTGAACAGGGCGGATACGTTCGGCCTCTCGCAACTGTATCAACTGCGCGGCCGGGTCGGGCGGTCCGGGCAACAGGCCTATGCTTATTTTTTCACGGGCGACGAAGGCACGCTGTCGACCGATGCCCAGAAGCGACTCCTGGCGATTCAGGAATTCACCGAGCTGGGCTCCGGCTTTCGCATCGCGGCCGCCGATTTGGAAATCCGCGGCGCCGGGAACTTCTTGGGCAGGCAGCAGTCGGGCCATATTGCGGCGATCGGCCTCGATCTCTACCTTCAAATGGTCGAGCAAGCCGTCCAGCACATCAAAGGGACCGTGGTCGAGGAGGAGCTGGACCCCACTCTCAATCTCAACGTCTCCGCGTTTATCCCGGAGGACTATGTTCCCGATCCCCACCAGCGGCTGTCCTTGTACAAGCGCCTGACGTCCAGTCGCCAGGTCGGCGATCTAGCTCTCTTGAATGGAGAGATCCAAGACCGCTATGGTCCGCTGCCCGAACCGGTGGAACGGTTGTTCGAGGTCATGCAACTTCGCATTCTCGCGAAATCGCTGCGGCTGGCGTCGCTTCACTTAAAAGACAGCACCGCGACCCTCTCATTGGACCCTAAAGCCGTCCTCCCCGAAGCGGGAATCCGCTCCCTCATGGACCGTTACCGCGGCCGATTCAAGCTCGTCTCCCCGCTCTCCTTCGACCTGCAACTCACGCAGCAGGAGTGGGCAGGCCAAGCTCCGGAACTCACCGCTGCCTTGCAAATACTGGCATCCTGTGGTACCAACAAATCCGGGGTCGCTGGCAGCCGATAGAGAGGGTGTACGGGTGACGACAGCTCAATTGCCCAGGAATCCGACACGGTTTCGAGGCGCGCGCGTAATCCCCTGGCGAACTGCGTCGGCGCTGATCTTCTGGATGATCGCTGCGACAAGCCTTGCGGCGTGCTCTTCACCGCCTCCAGAGTCGCCGGTGCTGGCCGTCGTCAACGGAAAGCCCATCATGCAAAGCGAGTTTGATTATCGATGGTCGGAGCTGTCCGATTCGGCCCGGTCCCGCTATGAGCAACAGGGTGGGAAGAAGAAATTTCTCGATGAATTGATTTCGCGGGAAATCCTCCTGCAAGAAGCGAAGCGGCAGGGGCTCGATCAGAGTCTGGCGCTGAAGGAGCGACTCGAGCGGATCAAGGAGCAGATTCTCCTTGACGAGTTGTTGCGGGAGGTGGCGTCGACGCCGATTCACGTCTCCGACGATGAACTGGAAGCGTATTACAATTCTCACGAAGATATGATTTTGGCCGCTCGCCAGATCCGCGGCGCCCACATCGTGCTTCAGAACGTCTTTCAAGCGAAGGACATGAAGCATCAAATCAACCAAGGGGCAAACTTTTCCAAGCTCGCGCAGCGCTATTCGCTCGACGAGAAGACGAAGGCCGACGGCGGTGAATTCAACTTCTCCCGTCACGGTATGATGGACCCGGCAATCGAGCATCTTTTGATGACGCTGAAGCCGGGCGCGGTCAGTGATCCGGTCGAAACATCAGCGGGCTTTCACCTCGTCAAGGTCGTCAGCCGGGATCCGGAGGAGGCGCAGCACGTGGAGGCGGTCCGCCAACGGCTGAAGCGCGAGTTGTACGCTGAAAAGCGGCGCAAGCAGGTGGAGGACGTGTTGGCGAAACTCCGGTCCTCGGCGCTGGTCCGCGTCGCGGCGGCGGATGCGACGACCTTCGGCGCCGTCGCCGGACACATACCGTAACCGCAGTCTGCTCTACGCTTCATCACTCCCCGTTTCGGCCCGATGACACAGTCAGTCCGAGCTGGTTCCCGAGGTCCCTCTATCCGTACTCGCCTCGCCGTCGCCGCTTATGCCGTGTTGATCGTCCTGCTGGCATGGCTGCCTTTCACGCCGGCTGGCACGGCGGCCCCCGTCTCGGATCGGATCATTGCCGTGGTCAACAGCGAACTCATTATGCTGTCCGAGCTCAAAGCCGAGATCGCACCGGAGGAAAAGCGGCTTCAGGAACAGTATCGCGGCGCCGAATTGGAACGACGGCTCAGACAGATTGAATACATGGCGCTCACGCGGATGATTGAGCGCAAACTCCAGCTTCAGGCGGCGAAGGCGAAGGGGGTCGAGGTCACCGACGAGGACATTGTGCGAGCCGTCAAGGAGCTTCAACGGGCGGGTGAGAAAGTCGATGAAAACAATGCGGACGACAAACGGACGATCCGGGAACAGTTGGCCCTCATGCGCGTGGTCGATCGCGAGGTGCGTAGCGCCATCATGGTGTCCGAATCGGAAATCAAGCGCTACTATGAGGCGCATCAAACGCGCTTTTTGATGCCGGATGAATACCGAATCAGCCAGATCCTGATCCGTCGGAAGGCAGTCGAAACGGACGAGGAGATGCGTACCCGGGCAGCGACGGTGTATGCCGCGGTGAAAAATGGCGGAGACTTTACGGAATTGGCGCTCAAGCACTCCGATGGACTCGAGGCGACGAAAGGCGGCCACCTCGGCTACGTGCGGCAGGGAGAATTGCTGCCTCCGATCGAGCGGGCGCTCTCCACTTTGGCCGTCGGTGCGATTACGGAGCCGATCGAGACCGATGAAGGCTGGCACATCATTCGGCTCGACGAAAAACGACCGCAGCAGTTTCGGCCTTATGCAGAGGTCAAGAACGAGATCCAGAGCCTCGTCTTCCAACAGAAGACGGAAGATGTCTACCAGATCTGGATGGCTGATTTGAAGAACAAGGCGTTCATCGAGGTGAAGTTCTAGCGGCGCTCCTTCCGCGCTTCCGGTTTTTTTTCTGGCCTAAGGCTTTCGGTTGAACAAGACGGTCGCATGGGATTTATGTGGACCTTTCCGGCCCTACAGTCGCGCGACGCCCTTCGCCAGACCTTCTCCAGCACCGCCAAGCAGCAACCGGATCGCTCGCCACAACGCGTCGACGCCTTCGCGGGTCACCGACGAATAGCTGATTAACGAACCGTCATCGGTCAGGTGAAGGGCCTGCCGGACAGCCGACACGGCACGAACTCGTTCGTCGCGCGAAAACTTGTCGATCTTCGTCGCAACGATGATCGTGGGGCGTTCTTGCGCACGTAACCACTGCAACGTGACCGTATCTTGTTCTTGGACTCCACGGGCGTCGACCAATAAGAGTACGCCCCGAAGCTCCTGTCGCTCCGCAAAGTATCTCTCGATCATCGGTCCCCATTGCTCACGAATCGATTTCGACACTTTCGCATAGCCATAGCCGGGCAAGTCGACCAGATAGAATTGCTGGAGGCCCGGCGTCGCGATCGTCACGCGAAAAAAATTCAAGAGGCGGGTCTTGCCTGGAGTTCGGCTGACTTTCGCGAGGCTGCGCCGGTGGAGCAGTGAATTGATCAAGGATGATTTGCCCACGTTGGAACGACCGACGCAGGCGACTTCAGGCAGACTATCGCTCGGGCATTCGGACACCCTGCCGCAACTTTTCACGAACACGGCATCCACGATCTTCATGGTCCATTGCGCTCCACAGCAGGCTTGCATCGGAGGCGTTTTGCTGTATCATCCGGGGCAGATGAAGTCAAACCGTCGGCTGTCGGCGAAACTCCTCCTCGTTGCTCTCGTCAGCGCGACACCTCTTCTGCTGCTCGCGTTGTATTGGCTTGCCACGTTACCCGATGTGGCGTCATTGCGACATCAGAATCCCAGCACGACTGCATTGATCCGAGCCCGGTCAGCGGAAGACCGGCGTGGGCCGCGGGCAGAATGGACGTGGGTGCCGTTGAGCCGTATCTCGCCGCATCTACAAGCCGCCGTGATCGCGGCCGAGGACGCGTCGTTTTACGAGCATGAAGGTTTTGATTGGGAGGGGATCAAGGAGGCAGCGATCCGGGACATCGAGAAAGGTGATTTTAAACGCGGAGGAAGCACGATTACCCAACAGCTGGCAAAGAACCTGTACCTCTCCTCTGAGAAGTCGCTGCTCCGGAAGGCAAGGGAAGCCTTCTTGACCAGGGAGTTGGAGCACCATCTGACGAAGAAGCGAATCCTGGAGCTTTATTTGAACGTGGTGGAATGGGGACGGAACGTCTACGGAGCCGAGGCGGCGGCACGGCACCATTTCGGAAAGTCCGCGGCCGGGTTGAGCCAAGAGGAAGCCGCACTATTGGCCGCCATCCTTCCCTCGCCACGCCGGTACGATCCCATTCGCCCCAGCCGGTATTTGATGAGACGACAGCAACACATTCTTCACCGCATGCAGGCACCCTCATCTCGCTTCGCACGCTCATCCTGAATCTCGATTCTGGTCAGCTGGTCCGTTGTTAGCATCGCTCCTCGGTGTCGCCAACTTCGGTATACTCATGCTCGCCGAAAATCGCGCTCTCATTGAGATAGTGTTTGAACTCGAGCAGATTGTGAGAGGGATCTTCGAGGAAAAAGGTCCAGTGCTCAATGCGGGTTCCGGGAAAACGTCGGCGCGGCTCTTGATAAAACTTTAGTGCCCGTGTTTTCGCGCGATCCGCTAGCTGCCGCCATTCCTCATGGGATCGAAAGATCAAGCCAAAGTGGCGAGGGTAGATCCCTCGCTGCCTGTGAGGCGCATCTTGATCAAGCTGTGCGACGATCTGATGTCCGCCTAGACAAAACGTGACCGCCCGATCGGATTCGCGCCCGACGTGGCAGCCCAAGCCATCCACATAGAAGCGCTTGGCTTCCGTCAGGTCATGGACGGGAAACGCGAGATGAAAGAGAGGCGGCATTTTGTCAAGTCACGTGGTGATCGGATTCGATCCGCGGCGATTGTAACGTGTCTACCCTCTTGACTGCACTCCCGTCGTTTCTCGCCCCATTCGGTCACTCGGTGACGGGCTTGGTGAATTAGATCAATTCAAATCGATCGCCTGCCACTGGCCGCCCGCCTCCCGACCAATAGCCAGCAGCCATACGTGGAGTGGTGTGAGCGATGGCGAGCCTGCCGCGTGCATCGACGACCAATAGGCCGGCCTCTCCTTTGATACGGCTCACGAGCTTGCGTAAAACCAGTTTGGCGGCGCGGCGGGATGTCAAACCTCGGGACAGGTGATCAACGACTTCCTTCGCAACGGCCAGCCGAATGATTGTCTCGCCGACACCCGTCATCGAGACCGCACCGCCTTGATTGTCGGCATAGATTCCACACCCGATTAACGGGCTATCACCAACACGCCCGGGAAGCATGATAGCAACTCCGCCGGTGGACGCGCCCCCAGCAACCGTTCCATTCGCGTCGACGGCCACGGCGCCGACCGTTCCGAATTTTCGGTCTCGTTGCGCCATCCGGCGATACAAGTCCAAGCTCTTGCCTCCAATGTCTGCGCGTCGTGGCGGCCTGAGCACGTCGCCTTTGGCCCGTGGCAATCGCTCCAATCCACAAAATTCAGCAAATCGACGGGCGGGTGGGCCGACCAGCAACACGTGATCGGTTTGCTCCATCACGAGCCTCGCCGCCGTGATCGGATAACGGATTCCCTCGATCGCCGCGACCGCGCCAGCCTTGAGGTCCTTGCCCTCCATAATCGACGCATCCATCCGTTGTGCTCCGTCTAATTGACGTCGGGCGCCGGAACCCGCATTGAACAGACCTGAGCCTTCCAGCGCGCGAATCGCTTGTTCGACAGCGTACAGGGCGGGACCATGGCGGCGAAGGATATCAACGCCGGCGTCGAGCGCCTCAAGAAGACAGGCGCGTTGACGCGGAGTGATGGCTCGTGACCCGGCGCCACCGTGAACGGCAATGACAGGGCGTCGATCGGCCACGGACAAGTTAATTGAGGAGGACGCGTTTGGCTTGTTGGTAGGTGGGATCCTGCATGCGATCGAGGTCGTGGCGAACAAAGCCCAAACCAGTCACGCAGAGTTCGAAATTCTCCGACAGCTTCCGAAACAACGGTGATTGATCGCCCTCATCACCTTCATGGAAGCGCGCCACCATGCCATAGGAGCGCTTGCCGGTCTTGACATAATCCACGAGGAAGTCCTTGTGATAAATCAACCCGGCGCTCTTCAATCGACGCAGATACTCTGGAAACAGGCCGGCCATAAAGAGCGTGAAGTCGCCGATGTGCCGATGCACCTCGCGCTCTTGCTCGAATGAAGAGGCCTGCAGCAGCACCTCCGACTGATAGAGCATCTCGACAACGGCATCCAGACGTTGGCCCCGTTCGTTCCTGAGCTTGTACAACTGATTGGTGTGGGTGAACTCGACGAGCAGGTTGGAGACGTACTCGGTGATGTGATGGTCGGGCCATCCCAGAGTCTCGGTAAAACTCTTCTCGGTCAGCGCCGCGAAGAGACGTCGCAAGGGGTGATGCTCAGGAATCAAAGACCCCATCAGGACCTCCCTGATCGGATTCTAGTATGCCACCCGCCCGCTCCAGTGACAAGGCGACGCATCGGACGCCTTTGTCCATGTATCGGATAGCATCGGCGTGGGCTTAAGCCCGACAATCCCTCCTTCAGCCCCGCGTGTCGAGCAGGAAGGTGACCGGGCCGTCATTCTCGAGCGAGACGATCATATGGGCGGCAAACCTTCCTGTCTCCACCGTGATCCCGCGTTCGCGGCACACCGTCACGACGCGGTCATATAAGCGTTGAGCGTGATCGGGCGAGGCCGCCTTCTCAAAGCCCGGACGTCGGCCTTTCCTCGTGTCGCCGAGAAGCGTGAACTGCGACACGATCAACAGCGCGCCCCCCACGTCCGTGACCGATCGATTCATCTTGCCGTCCGCATCTGAGAAGATGCGCAGACCGAGGAGCTTCTCGCTCATGGCCAACGCGTCGCGATCGTCGTCCTCTTTCGCCACGCCGAGAAGGACCAGGAGGCCCAAGTCGACCTGGCCGATGACCTCCTCGCCCACCCTCACGGACGCGCGGGTGACGCGCTGCACGACCGCTCTCATGGCGAGAGGCGGCACCATCTCGTCGGTCGGTGCAGGCTGCTCATGTCCCTCGACGTCCCGTTTCGAGTTGCCGTAGCGTTCCTTCCAGCGCCAGCAATCGGCGTTTGTTGTGCAAACCGCCCGAAAAGCCGCCCAGCCTCGCGGCGCTCGTCACGACACGATGACAGGGCACGATGAGTGGAATCGGATTGGCGCCGAGCGCATTGCCGACCGCGCGTGCGTGCTGTGCCCCGCCCACCCGCCTGGCGACCCACTGATACGAGCGCACCCGTCCGTACGGGATCGCCGTGATCGCGCGCCACACGCGGCGTTGAAAGTCGGTACCGGCGGTCAGATCGACCGGACACTCGAAGCTGCGCCGCCGACCATCAAGAAATTGGATGACTTGCTCCTTCGCGGCCTCGACTAAAGCATCGGGAGGTGCCTCGTGCCCGTCGGTGGCCGCCTTGGCCCCGGATACCACGGTCTTCAGCGACCGCTCGGCCGACGTACGCGTCGTTCTGGGCAGCACGAGCGCCGTAACGCCGCGAGCCGAAACCGCCACGCTCATCCATCCCCACGCGGTACGAAAGGTCGCGTGCTTGATCATATCGCTGCTCCAACGCGGCGCACCTTTCGCTTGAGCAACGCCAGCATCACATCCAGTTCCTCCGATCGCATCAGGGCGTGACTGCCAAAATATCCCGTGATGCTCAGACCGATACCGACGATCAGCATCATGCCTTTCGCGACCCACTGTCCGTCTCGACCCCACACTTCGAGCCCCGCTACCCACGTGGTTGCGAGCACAACGGGGAGTGCGGCGATCAGCACTCTCGCCGTTGACCGGGCAATGGCCCCCCAGTTCACTCCGTGTAAGCGGCGCGTCAGCACGCCGACGAGAATGCCGGCATTGACCATCCCCGCAGCCGCCGTGGCAAGCGCGAGCCCGGCCGGGCCCAGCGACTGCATGAAGATCAGCGAGAGGAGCAGATTCGCGAGCACGGCCACGACGGCCGAGACGGCCGGCGTCCGCGTGTCCTGAAGCGAATAGAAGACGGCGACGATGATGCGAACGCCGGCAAACGCCCACAACCCCGTCGAGTAGCACAGCACGGCCAGCGCGGTCGCCTTGGTGTCCGCCGGCGTAAAGGAGCCGTGCTCAAAGAACACATGCACGATCGGCTCGCGCAGCAGGATGAGTCCCAGCATGGCGGGCACAATGATGAAGAGAATCATCCGGATTCCAAAGCCGAAGGTCTCTCGCAATTCGTCCATGGCGCCCCTCGCGGCCTGCGCAGACAAGGTCGGGAGAATGGCGGTCGCGAGCGCGACCCCGAAAATCCCCAACGGAAACTGGATCAAGCGCATGCCGTAGAACAGATACGTGGGCCCCCCGGCAAAGAACGACGCGAGAATGGTGCTGATCGTAATGTTGACCTGCGTGACTGAAAGCCCGAGCAGCGAGGGACCCATCAACCGCCCGACGCGCTTCACGCCGGGATGGCCCGGCGCAAACCGCCAGCCAAACAGCATCCCATGCGATTTGAGCCCGGGAAGCTGCATGGCGAATTGCGCGGCTCCGCCGGCGACCACGCCGATTGCGACGCCGTAGATCGGCTCGGGCAGCAGGGGCGAGAGGAACAAGGCACAGCCGATAATGACAATATTGAAGAAGACCGGCGAGAGGGCCGGGGCCGCAAAGGCACGCAATGAATTGAGCACCCCCATCGCGAGGGCCGCCAAACTGATGAAGACCAAATATGGAAACATCAGACGCGTGAGCAGCGTCGTGAGCGCGAGCTGATCGGGACGGTCATGGAATCCAGGAGCGAAGAGCCACACGAGTCCTGGCGCGACTAGCACGCCGCCGACCGTGATCACTGTGACGATGGTCAACAGCGTGGTGAATGTGGCGCTGGCCAGCTCCCAGGCGTCTCGCTTCTTGCGCTGCGTGTGGTACTCGGTGAAGACGGGAATGAAGGCCGCGGACATCGACCCTTCGGCAAACAGTTCGCGGAGGAGATTCGGGATACGATAGGCCACAAAGAAGGCATCTGCCGCCGGTGTGGCGCCAAACAGCCGCGCGAGCACCATGTCCCGGATGAAGCCTAGAATCCGACTTGAGAAGGTCGCCGCGCCGATGAGCCCGGCAGCCTTCGCGATCGCTTGATTCTCGGTCGCCGCTGTGCGAGGCGCAGACGTGGCATCAACCGCTTCCGGCATGCCGGCGGATTCTAACCGGTTGCCCTGTGAATATCCACTCAACCCGGTCCTCTCACGACAAAGACCCGGCGCAATCGAGTGTGATAGCATGAAGCGGGCCGAACACGGAGGAGGGCATGAGCGATCATCGCGACAGCGACCAGGACAAGCAGCATCGCGGCGACGGCACATTCCGGGACGCGGGCCGGGCGGGGTCCACAAGTGAACAAAGGGACCCGCTCCGGCTGATCGATGAGTGTCTCGCCGCCCTGCCGGACGACGATCCGCGACAGGAGATTCTGTACAAACTCCGCCGCGTGTTGATGCAACAGGGTGCCGAGGCGCAGCAACGCGAGGCGGAATTTCGCAAGCTGAACGAGGTCGTGGCCAAACTGACGGCGCCGGCCAACCGGATCGGCACGCTGCTCGACGTCCCGGCGGAAGGACTCGCCCGCATCACGGTCGGCGGCGCGGAATACTATACGAATATCGATCCACGAGTCCCCGCCGACGAATTGAAGATCGGCACGCAACTGCTCGTGAACGAGGCGTATGCCGTGATCAAGACGCTGGGGTACGACCGGACCGGCCCGGTGCTGAAGCTCACCGAGCCCCTCGCCGACGGCCGCCTGCGATTCGAACAAGAAGCGGGTCGTCAGGCGTTGATCCTCCAGCGGTCCAGCGAGTTACAGGGCGTGGAATTGATGGCCGGTGATGAAATCCGGATCGACCCCACGCACCGCATCGCGATCGAGCGTCTGCCTTCCCCGAACACCAAGGCCCATCTCCTCGACGAAATCCCTACCATCACCTGGGAGCAGATCGGCGGGCAGCAGGCCGCGATCGACGCCATCCGGAAGGCCATCGAATATCCGCTGCTGCACGCGGAGACATTCGCCAAGTACCGCTTCACGCAGCCCAAGGGCTTTCTGCTGTACGGGCCGCCCGGTTGCGGCAAGACGATGATCGGGCAGGCGACGGCCGCGAGTCTCGCCAAGCTGGCCGGCTCGGCGCCGAACAGCGATGCGCCGGCGATTACGGGCGGGGCGTTCCTGCACGTCAAGGGTCCCGAGATCTTGAATATGTGGCTCGGCGAATCGGAGCGGATCGTGCGCGATCTCTTCGCGCAGGCCCGCCTCCGCCGTAAGGCCGGGCTGCTCCCGTTCATTTTTATCGACGAAGCCGAATCGGTGCTCGGAACGCGGCGGGCCATGCGCTCCTTTAATATCTCGAACACGCTCGTGCCGATGTTTTGCGCCGAGATGGACGGCATCGAATCCCTCCGGGACGTCGTGATCATCCTCGCCTCCAATCGGCCCGATCTCATCGACCCGGCCGTGCTGCGCCCGGGACGGATCGACCGCAAAATCAAGGTGAGTCGGCCGGACCGCATGGCGGCCGCCGAGATCCTGAAGGTCTATGTGACGCCCGATTTGCCGCTGTCGCCATCGCTGCTGAAGCGGCATGAGGGGAATCCGAGCGCCGCTTGTGACGCCCTGATCACCGAGGTCGCCGATGCATTGTTCCGGCGAAGCGACGAGAATCGGTTACTTGGCATCCGGCTACGGACCGGACAGACGAAGGTTCTGTACCGCTCGGACTTACTCAGCGGCGCGATTCTCGCCTCGGTCGTGCAGCGCGCCAAAGAGCGGGCGATCGACAGGACGATCCAGGGCGCGGATCCGACCGCGGGTGGCTTGACCTCGGATGACCTGTTGCGCTCGATCGAGATCGAATTCCGCGAAGGGGAAATGCTGCCACCCGATGAGGCGGCGGAGGAGTGGCTCAAGCTCCTCGATCATCACCCCGATCAGGTGGTCGGACTTTCGTCCTTTCGCAGCGGCCGGCGCAGCGAGGAGCGACTCGTTACCCAAATCATTTAGCGTGATGGCGATGGCCCACCTGCGACTCTTCGGATTGGAAACCGAGTACGGCATCGCGCGCGAGGACAGTGCCGCGATGGACCCGGTCGTCGAGTCGATGGAGCTCGTGCGCGCGCATCTCACCAGGCACTTCGAACGGCGCTGGGATTACGGTGGTGAGGACCCCCGCGCGGATGCCCGCGGCTTCCGCGTGGACCGCTTGGAGCAGGATCGCGAAGAAGATCGGTTCGCCGAGCAGGACCGGCATCGGCCATTTTCGTTCCATGAGATGAAGAGCGACCTCGTGCTGCCCAACGGCGCGCGATTTTATAACGATCATACCCATCCGGAGTATTCGACACCGGAATGCCGGACATTGATCGATCTCCTTGCGCACGACCGCGCCGGGGAACGGATTGTCCAGACCGCAGCCGACCGCCGCAACGAGTTATTGGGGCAACGGGCGGTGCAGCTCTACAAGAACAATACCGATTTTCACGGCCATAGCTATGGCTGTCACGACAATTATCTGGTGTCGCGCACGATCCCGTTCCGTCGCCTCGTCGAGGGCCTGCTGCCGTTCCTCGTCAGTCGCCAAGTGATCGCCGGGGCGGGCAAGGTCGGGATCGAAGGACAGGGCGGCTCGTTCGAACCGGGGCGCTATCAACTGTCGCAGCGCGCAGACTTCATGGAAACGGACCTTAGCGTCGACACGATGCACAACCGGCCGATCCTCAATACGCGTGATGAACCGCACGCGGATGCGGCCAGATATCGCCGGCTCCATTTGATTGTGGGTGATGCGAACCTGTGCGAGTATGCGACGGCGCTCAAGGTCGGCACCACGCGGCTGGTCCTCGATCTCATCGCGCATGACGCCGCCCCGGCATTGGAACTCGAGGACCCCGTCGCCGCGATCAAGGTGCTGTCCCGGGATCCGGACCTGAAGCAGACGGTGCGGCGTCGGTCGGGAAAGACGATCACCGGCCTCGAGATTCAGTGGGTGTACTATTCGGCGGCGAAAGAGACGCTCGGCGGACTGGATGACGAGACGGATTGGATTCTCCGGGAATGGGGCGAGACGTTAACGTTGCTGGCGGCCGATCGTGCGTCGCTCGTCGGGAAGCTCGATTGGATCACGAAACGCTGGCTCCTGGACACGTTCGTCCGCGAGGAGTCGATCGCGTGGGAGGATCCCTGGCTGATGAGTTTGGATTTGGAATATCATAACATGAACCCCGAGCGCGGATTGTTCCTCGCGTTGGAAGCCCAAGGCAAGACGACCCGGCTCGTCCCGGAGTCCGCCATCGCGGCGGCCATGGCACGGGGGCCGAGCGATACCCGCGGTGGCGTGCGCGGGTTGTGCGTGCAGCGCTTTGGCGAGCAGATTGCCTCTATTCAATGGGAGCAGGTGCAGTTCGATCACGGCCACGATGTCGCCCTCCAACTCGACAATCTGTTCGATCCCTCGGCCGTCGCCGCTTTATCGACGATGATAGAGTCGGCGGCATCTCCGCGCGAGCTCGTCATGAAATGGAATCAACGAGAGGAGACGCATGAGCATCGCAATGCTGGAACGTAGAGAACGACCGTTCGATCCCATGCCAAAGCCCGTCAGCCCGGATGAGGGCAGCGGCCCCAAGCGACCAGAATCGGGGTCGGACAAGGACAATCTGTTGAAACGCATGCGGAAGGTGGACCCGAAACAAGCGGAGCGCTACCGACAGCGGACAGGACAGTAAAGGTTTGTTGAGGGCCAGTGTCCGGCCTGGCACCGCTGCCCTTGTGCCCGCGCACCGCGCACGCGCGGACGGTGCTCGGTGCACGCGCGCAGTACCGGGCAGCGGTGCCAGGCCGGTCATCATCTTCCCGTTGGACGGTAGCGAGGGGAGAAAGAAGAAACATGGGGATGCAAGGTGACTTTCTGCAATTACTGAAGGAACGCGGGTACCTGTTCCCGGCGCCGACGGTGGGTTCAGGACTGGGCGATGAGATCACGAAGGGCACGACGATCTTGGCGATGAAGTATCGCGACGGCGTGCTCGTCGCCGGGGATCGGCGCGCGACGGCGGGTAATACGGTCATGTACGATCGGACGGACAAGGTCCTCGAATTGGATCGCTACAGCGTGATGGCGATCGCCGGTGTCCCGGCGACGGCGTATGAGATGGCGCGCATCCTCGAGCATTCATTCAAATACTATCGGAGAACTCAGTTACAGGAACTGAGCTTCGAAGGAAAATTGCGGGCGGTGTCCAAGCTGCTCAAGGACAATGTGGCGGCCGCGCTGGCGGGGACGGGCGCCGTCGCCCCGATTTTTGCCGGCTACGATTTCGAGCAGGGCGGGGCCAAGATTTTCTTTTACGACATCCTTGGCGCCGAATTCGAAGGCGTCGAATACGCCGTGTCGGGATCCGGCTCGCCGACTATCCGAGGCATCCTCCATTATCTCAACACGTGGAGCCATCGCGGCTTGAATGAACTGGCTGAAGAAGAGGCGAGCGTTCAAGCCCTGCGCCTGTTGAGTTGTGCAGCGGAGTTCGACTCGGCTACTGGCGGCGTCAATCGCGACGCCAATTTGTATCCGATCGTCAAGCTGATTACGTCCTCCGGCGTCCACACCATCCCACCCGAGCGGATGAAAGCGCTGTTCGACACCAAGGTCGCCCGCCATGTATGAGGAACCGTATCGATGGATCGAGGCTGTCGGGAACCGCCGGCAGTACCTCGATGAGCAGTTTCGAGAGGGAAGCCCGGTCGTAAGTCTGCCGTACACCGACGGGCTGCTGTTGCTCACGATCAGTCGCGGGACGCCGAAGCTGTATGAGATCTACGACCGGATCGGCTGGGGCGGCATGGGTCATCCCGCCGACTTGGAAAAGCTCCGCTTCAGTCTGCTGGAAATGGCCCACGTCGAGGGCTTCAACCTCTCCCCGGCCGACGTCACCGGTTCGCGACTGGTGAAGTATGGGTTGGCCCCGGCAATCAAGCAGGCATTCGAAGAAGTCTTCAAAGCGCCGTTCATCGTCAAGATTCTCTTGGCGGAACTGGGGACGAAACCGGAGCGTGACGGGTTCATGACAATCAATTACGATGGAACCTTCGATGAGACGAGCCGGGCGGCCATGCTGGCGGCCTCCCCCGCCATTCAAGCCACGATGGCGGCCTATCTCGCACGCCTTCCCGAGAGCGGAAGTGCGGCGCGCCTCCCGCTGCGTGATGCCTTCGTCCTTGCGTTGAAGACGTGGTCGGTCGGCGCGCTCGCGCAACGGCGGACAGATTCCGAGACGGACGACCGCGCGCCGTCGGCAGAGCAGCCGGCCTTTCCGGACGACGCCGCCGTGGAAGACCATCTCCGCGAGGCGCTCAAAGAGAAATCGATCGAGTGCGTGCTGCTCGAGCGGAAGATGCCCGGCTCCTCGAAATATCGAGCCGTCAAGCCGGACGAATGGCAGGCATGGCTTCCATCGTGGCTTCGCTAAGCCTTCCCGGTCACCATGGCGAACCGGATCTTCGGGATTGAAACGGAATACGGCCTTCTCATTCACGAAGACCGCCCGGAGCACTCACCGACCTGGATCGGCCACCGCATCCGCGATCATATCTTCGAGGTGCAGCGCCGCGGCGTGCTCGACCTCCATCATCGCGGTCATGACGAGCCGCCGGGGAACGGCGGGTTTTTGACGAATGCCGGCCGGATCTATCTCGACATGGGGCATTTGGAATTCGCGTCACCCGAATGCCGGACGTTGGACGATCTGGTCGCCGCCGATCGCGCCGGCGATCGCATCCTACAAACGGCCCTCCAAGAGCTTGGTCTCGCCGACCGCGTCTCGCTGATCAAGAACAACATTGATCATGAGACGGATGCCACCTTCGGATGCCACGAAAATTATCTGGTCTCGCGTTGCTTTCCGTTTACACGCCGGGGGTTGAACCAACTGATTCCGTTCCTCGTCACACGCCAGATTTTCACCGGCGCCGGACGAGTGGGCATGGCGAGCAACGCGGACGAGTGGATTCAGCGAGGCCAATTGATCATCCGGCGGTCGTCTCTCCGAGACCGTGCGACGTTGCCGTTTCAGCTCTCGCAGCGCGCCGATCACATCGTGAACGACTTTTTCGAGTGGGTGCAGCAGAATCGGGCGATCGTGAACACACGGGACGAACCCCTCGCGGACCCGAACCAATTTCGCCGGATTCACCTCCTCGTCGGCGACTCCAACATGTCGGAGGTCGCCACCGCGCTCAAATTCGGCACCACCTCGCTCGTCTTGCAATTGATCGAAGACGGACATGGCCCGCGTAGGCTCGAACTCGCCGAGCCAGTGGAGGCACTGCAAGAGATCTCACACGATCAATCACATGAATGGCTGGTGAGGCTCGATTCCGGTCGCACGCTCTCGGCCATCGACATTCAGGAGCAGTATTTGGAGGCGGCCGAGCGTCACTATCGCGGCCAAGACGATGACACGGATTGGACCTTGGACCAATGGACCTCGGTACTCGCCGACCTGCGGGAAGACTACACGCGACTCGTCGGTCGCGTTGATTGGGCGTCGAAGCTCTGGCTGCTCGAATCGTTCCGCGAGGCGGAAGGTGTGGACTGGGATGACCCGATTCTGAAAAGTCTGGACCTCGAATATCACGACCTGCATGAAGCAAAAGGACTGTATTTCGGCCTGGTGGACGAAGGCCGTGCCTCACGCGTGACGACGGATGCCGCCGTCCGGCTGGCCGAAGAGCAGCCGCCTCGGAACACTCGAGCGTTCGGGCGCGGTGAAGTGATCCGTCATCTACTGAAATGTGGTCCACCGCCCGACGACGAACGCGGAGGGGACAGCCGTTTTCTCCCACCGTACGTGATCAATTGGTCCGCCTTTCATCTTCGCGGTCACGTCCCGTTTTTGATGCCCGATCCTTTCAAGAGCTACGTGCACGAGATTCGTGGCCACCTGGCTCGCCAGTAGTCATCCGACATACTTCTGCTCAGGGGACGACTTGTAGGTTACCGGCCAGACTTCTAGCATGGGCTTTTTCACCCATCAGAAGCTTGCGGCTCGTCTCGGCGAGACCGACATGAGTGCTCCGCCAATGAAACGCGAAATCAACCCGGTGAAGATCATCAAAATCCTCCCCGTGCCACGCGGTGGGCGTCCCCCCTTCTTGGACCCCGAGTGGTTGTCGAAGGTTCGCGAGCAGATGAAACGACTGGCGTCGGCCGTAAAGTCTGGCGTGCGCACGCTCGGCCAGCGGGCCGTGGTCCGGATCAGGTACTGGAAAGCGGCGGCAGCAGCCCACCTCCGCCTCCCCGCCGCTCCGCCGCAAGACATGGAGCACGAGGCCTCCGAAGACCAGAACCGCGTCACGATCAAAGCGGAGGACGTGCCGCACGAAGAGCCGGCCTCTCTTCCCGCGATCCCAAGTGAGACGGTCACGAAGCCAACACGAGTCGGCCTTGCGGACTACCTTCGTCACGAACGAGGACGACTCCGTCTTCGCGTGCTCGAAGCCTGGATGGCCGCACGCAGCCGCGCGGCGCGGCTGCAGCAGGTATCGGCTGAGCGCGTGCGCGGCTGGCGATTGGAGAGCGGGCGACTGCTCGGCGAGCGGCGGAGGCAGCTCGGCGAACGAGTGACGCGCACGGCAGCCAGCTTGCGAGGACAGGCCACCGCTGCGTGGCACCGGCCGAGTATTCGTCAGCAGCTCAACCTGATTCAAGCGACGTTGGACACGCAACAGCGGGAACTGAGCCGTTTGATGACTGAAGTCGCAGAACAGCGTCGAGTCCTGGAGGAGCTGGCCCATCACGTGACCGCGAGGAATTATTCCGCGGCACGCGGTCCCAGCGAAGGGTCCGGTGGGCACCGCCGCGGGGTCATCCGACGCAGCGAACCCGGCGAGCCGGGAACCGAATCACGAGCGGCCCATTAGGAGCTCGCTCTTCTTTTTCCCATCTGCTGGTCACCGCCACGGTCGGCCGCGTCACGAACCCATCGACCTCGACTTCCCGAATTGGACGGCAGCGATGAACCGGTTACCGGGGTCGAGGATGACCGCCCTGCAGAAAGCGGCGCATGATCGCCTGTTCCACCCGCGCCGTTCGATGTGAGGGCGCGGGAAAGCGTAGCAGCAGATTGATTCGCCCGGGTTCGGGCAATTGCAGCGTCACGCGGGGCTGAACCGACGGTGTGTCAAGCCACGCCTTGCCCTCCAGCTGCTTCATGTGCTGGACCGCATCGTCCATAAAAGGCCGGCACTCGTCGGCCGCAATCTCCAGCAATCGTTTTTCCGCCGCTTGCCAGTCGTCTGCCAGCTGTAATGGAATCGTCATCACATGGACGAGAAAGTCTTTCATGTATGTTTCGTTGATGAGCGGTTGACTGAGCAGAAGGCTGTTGGGAAAGATCACCGCCCGCCCCGTATACTGAGAGGATTGATGTCCCGGGCCGATTTCGAGCACCGTGGTCGTCAGGAGGTTTTGGTCGATCACATTGCCGCGCGTCGTGCCGATTTCAATCCGATCCCCGAGCGTATAGGAATTGGTGCCGGCCCGCAGCACCGTGCCGCTCAAGCACAGGATCAACTCCTTGGTCGCCAAGACCAGCGCGACGGCGATCGCGACGAGCGACACGGCAAAGGTGCTGAGTTCGTGCCCCCAAATGAATATGAGGCCCATCACGAAAATAACCGCCATCGAGTTGCGAATCGTGAGGACCCAGCGGCGGCGAGTTTCCAGGGACAGCGCCTGGCTGCGGGTGATCGCGCGCATGAGGATGACGCGAACCGTCAGCAGGATGATCAACAGGACGAGCGATTTGACGATATCGGGAAGCAGCGGGCTGTCCGACCAGCGTAAAACGTTCATTCAAGACTCCTGCTCAGGATGCGGAACTACGACGGAAGGCCGGGCGACCGCCGGCTCGCCGTTTCGATCCGTCGCATTCTAGGGCCATGATGGAGCAAACGCCACGGCAAGCATTGATCGCCGCGCTCACCGGGACGCGCCGCTCCTCCTATGAGTTGGCCCGCATGCTGGGTCTTTCAGAAAAGCAGATCGAAGCCCACCTTGTGCACGTGGTTCGATCTCTTGCGAAAGACCGTTCACGCCGCTTTCTCCTCGAACCTTCCGCGTGTCAGGATTGCGGCTTTGTCTTTCGCGATCGGACGCGTCTCACACGCCCCAGCCGGTGTCCCCGCTGTCGCAGCGAAGCGATTTCTGCACCGCGCTTTGGCGTCGAGCTAGGACGATAGACGGACGACACCAGCGCCCGCCCGGATCAGTGTTCGTCCACATAGGCCCACCGGCTGAACGTCGCGGCTTGGCCGACGTATCGATCTTGGCTATCCCGCACGTTCCAGACGATCGCATCCTTCACGCGGAAGCGCCGACCGGTCCGCGAAATCCGAATGCCCGAGTAGTTCCGGATTAATCCTTGCGTGACCGCCTGGTGGAGCATGTCCGCCCGCTCGCGCTGATTGGCCGGTTCAGCCGTCCGGCGCGACGGCGTGCGGAGAAATTCTTCCTGGCCCATTTCCCACAAGGCCAAAGCCGCCTGGTTCCCGTAGTTCAGGACAGGATCCGCCTCAGTCCCGTGAGAGACGACGATGAACGGCGCGTGGAAGAGCCGTTCCGCCTGCTGGACGGCGCTGCCGCTACGGTCGATGAGCTCCCGGCCGACCCGCGCACGGAAACTATCGAGCAGTAGGGCTACCCACGCCACCCGCGGCTCGGTCTTCCACCAATCACTGCCGTCCGCCATCCGCGTCTTCCTTCACCAAGCTGGCCGCCGCACCGCGCCCACCGACATAGCCGGTCGACCACGCCCATTGAAAATTGAATCCACCGATGCGGCCATCGCAGTCGAGCATCTCGCCGACGAGAAACAGGCCCGGTACCTTCCGTGAGGCCATCGTTCGGTAGTCGATTTCGGAAAGCGGCACGCCACCGGCCGTCACCTCGGCATAATTCCATCCCCGATGGGCGATCACCGGCAGGGGGAATGCGGTCAGCCGGTGGACGAGCATGCGGCGCTGCGCCGCGGGTAGGTGCGCAAGGGACAATTGCGACGTGATGCCGCACGTCCGGCAGATGGCCTCCGCAACGCGGTCGGGAAGCCGCTGTGCGAGGACTCGTGACACCGGTGTGGTCGGCCGTGTTCGTGCCGCGCTCAGCAGCCACTGCTCGACTGCCTGAAAATCCTGTCCTGGAAGGAAGTGACATTGGAGCTCAACCTCGCGGCCTTCAGCCACCGCCAGGGTCCAGAAGCGGCTCATGTCGAGGACCACTGGACCACTGATGCCAAAATGGGTCCATAATAAACTGCCAACACGGCGGTCCATGACTTTCCCATCCACGATCATCGTCAGTTCGACGTCCTGAGTGACGCCTGAGAGTTCGGCATGAAACATGGCTGGATCGAGCCGCAGCGGGACGAGCGCCGGCTCAATGCGCGTTATACTATGCCCCAAGCGACTCACCAACTCCCACCCTTGCCCATCGCTCCCGCTCCTGGGCAGTGACCGACCGCCGGTGGCCATCACGAGTCGGCGCGTGCGCAACACTCCTCCTGCATGTTGAACGGTAAAGAGCCCATCATCGGCCTCACTATCCCACATAATCCTGGTCACGCGGCACTGAGTGCAAATTTCTACCCCCACGGCTCGACACCGGTGCACGAGTGCGTCGAGCACGGTCTTGGCGCGGTTGGTGGTTGGGAACAGTTTTCCCCCTGCCTCTTCTTTCAGTTCCACTCCTAATGATCGAAACCATCCGACGGCAGCGCGGGCGTCGAAGGCGGCGAGAATGTTTCGGATTACCGGTTGAGAGCCATGGAAATCATCCGCCGTCACACAGGCATTCGTGACATTACACCGGCCCCCTCCCGAAACTAAGATTTTCGCGCCGAGTCGCGTGGCTCCCTCCAGCACAATGATGCGGTAGCGAGTCCTCGCCGGCAAAGCTTCGGCAGCAAAGATCGCCGCCGCAAGCCCCGCGGCCCCACCTCCGATGACCGCAATATCGGTCGGTTGCGCGCCGGCATCACTGCCCATTGGATGCCCTTCTCACATCGGTACTACTACTCAAGTAGTTTGACGAAATAGTGTCTTCTTTGGGAAGGAGGTACAATAACTGCCATTTTGTCAGACCGTCGGATATAGTCTGACATAGACGGATCATCAACACTTACACAGGAGGCGGGTAATGAGCCGTCGAGCAGAAACCGAAACCCTGGCGCTGCTTCGGGAGATTCGAGACCTCGTCCAAGTCCTCGTCTTGCGAGAGGTGCAGAACTCTGGAGGGTTGACGAACGTCGAAGACAAGCCGGCTCGCAAGCTCTTCTCCTGGGCCTCGATCCACAAATCCTGTCAGCGTCCACAAGAGTAAACGATTGAGCCGGCCGCCAATGGGCCGGCTTTCTCCGCTCCATTCTCATCATTGATGGGAGGTGACGATGCCCTCCGAGAGTTCTGCATTGGCGTTTGTAACCGTTGATGGCCTGCTCCGCTATGGCGAGGCGCTTGCGCAGCCAACCCTACCTCGGTCGGGCTCCGTGTCCCTCCCTACGCGGTCTTCCGCGGCTGATCGTGCGACCCGTGCCCATCAGGCCATCGAGGCCGTCCGTGCTTTCGGGAGCAGGGCGGTCCAAGGCTTTGCGGCCGCAGCCGACTATCGCCTCGCGCGACAGACCCTGCTCAACGACGCCTGCGGCGGCGATCCATTGGTGTTTTTCGCCGCGTGGAATGCCGCGGTAGCCGAAGGCGCCTTGGCCCCATTGATGCAAGCGCCGATCGGCAGCGTCCGCAAACCCAGTCGTCGCCGGCCCGTCGCCATTGTCCCTCGGGCCCAGCTCACGCCACAATTGGCGGAGGGCCGGATCGTCCTCGATCTCGGCGACGAACGGTTTTGGCTGTTGCCGCGCGACATGTCCAATCGCACGCTGCTCTTTACCATGCGCCACGGCGTTTCCCAAGTCGAAAGCAAGACCCACCGCGTCGGGTGCCGCCTCGCCAATATCCTTGATCCCGAGCGCGGCCAACCGAAGGCCGACGCCGTTGGCGCCGCCCTTGCCCGAATGATCGGCGTGGTTGGACAACAGCTCGATTTTCTCCATCTCTACAATTACCTCGATCCACACACTTTCGTGCACTGTATCAGCCGCAGCCCGAATACGCGTCAATTATTCGAGCGAGTCGTGGCGGCGCTCGCGCCCGGGAAAAGCCATGGAGAGCCAACTTACGAGCCGGCGCTCGAATCTTCTGATTTCGGATGGGTGACCGGGGTAGAAAAAACTCTCGAAACCGACCTTGCCGCGCAGGCATTCGGCGTCGACGTCAAGACGGCCAAACGGCTGCTCAAGCACCCGCTCTACAGCTACCCAGGCGGTCACTCCTTTTTCGATCTCTATGTCGACGTGATCGATGGCCTGCACCAACTCGCCGAAGCCCAACAAGGCAAGGTTGCCTGCCTATACACCCATAGCTCGACGCTTCGGGCATTGATGATCTATCTCGATCCGCGGCCCTTTCATGAGGCGTTCGGCGAGTTCAGCGACTACAAGGAAGGTCAAGACAACGTCGTCTTGCTAACCTATGAGCAGGGACAGCTCTCCGGTTACTCGACGGCCGTCGGCCTGTCTGCTCACGAGCGCGCGGCTCGGGACGCCTGGATGTCGGTCGAGCGCCAACGCCGCGACCGCGTCACGCTCAAGCCGCGCCAGATCAAGCGTCTCGTGGCGCTCGTGTCGGGTGGCGACTTTGCCGGCGCGGGCGCCGCCCTGAAAGAGCTGTACGTCAGCGCAAGCCAGGCGGGGCTCTCAGTGCATTTCGTGCGCCATGGCTTTCTCGGGTTGGCGAACAATTGGATTCACGAGGTTCGCGAACACGACACCCGAGGCATGGTGGGACAGGCCAGCAGCCCGATCGGAAGCAGCCGCTTCGAGGACTTCAAGGATGAACGTATCCAGCAAGCGGCGATGCGCAACCTGCAACCGTATGTGGAGGATGGTGCGCTGGTCGTGCTGGGTGGAGACGGAAGCCTACGCGGCGCGCGGGCCATTTACGAAAACTTCGGCATTCAGGTCGTCGGCATCCCGGGGACGATCGACGACAACATTGCCGAAACCACGTCCCTGGGCTTCCATTCCGCGGTCGCGTTGGCAAATCAATCGATCGAGTCACTCAAAGCAACGAGCGCTGCGATGGGGAGCGTGTTTTTCGTGGAGGTCATGGGAGCCGGCTCAGGGCATCTCGCACTCGCATGTGCCTATCAGGCCCGGGCCGAGGGGCTGTTGGTGAACGAGCATCCCGATCCGGACGGATACATCGAACGAGTGATTCTCGGACGATTAAAACAGACGCTCGGCATCCCGAACAAGAGTCATTTGTTCGTCGTGGCGGAACGGACGCCGCATCGGCATCATGCCTCCGGCGGGGTTCATGGCTTGGTGGATTACGTTGCGCACGCGGTCGCCGAGTGGCCGCAATTTCAAAGCGGCCCCGGCCGCTATCCGCTCATGGTCTCGACGAAGGCGACGATCCTCGGGCACACGTTGCGCGGCGCCCGCCCGACACCGGAGGACAAGGCGATCGCCCAGGACCTCGCCTACGAAGCGGTGCGCCGCTTGATCGAACGCCCCGAAACCGCGGTCGGCTGTATGCTGGCGTATCGGGCGCCACAAACCATCGAGCCGATACCGCTCCATGCAATTTCCACGAAGGCGTTCAATTGGAACCTCTTTACTCGGATGCATGGCGGAGAAGCGACCTGAGGGATTCACGGTGCCTCAAGCAGGGTCGATGAGAGCGACCACGGGACCTGTATGTCCCGTGGTCCGTTGTCGGCGGATTCCAAGCCAGCCACTACGCTCCGCAAGCGTTACCGAGCGTCGCTAGCCTCTAAGATGAGTGCCCCCTCTTGCACGACTGAGGCGCGGCGAACAGTAAAGGCGCCTCCCGGCCGCGTGGGTGCATGGTCATCTTCAATCCGCGTATACCACCAGCGGCCCTCGCCCTCCGAGTAATCGGGAGTCAGGACAATCTCAAAGCCTCCTTCGCGATCGTTCTCCCGCTGCTGCCACGATCCGGTCCACGACTGTCCGATCAAGCTCGCCGTAAGGAACCGGCCGCCCTTCCAGGGATAGCGGCCGTTACCCTGCCGGTCGAGCCGCAATGTTTGGACAATCCCGCTGTCTTCGTATTCCCACTCACCGGCAAGGATCAGGACCGGTCCTGGATCTCCTGTTGCGTTTGCAATTCCGCTTTGGATCTCGTGCGGCACGGACAAGTGGCACCCCGCCATGAACGCCGCAATCATTCCGACCATCATCATCAGCTCAGCACGCTTCATCGATCCTCCCCACGGAATGTGTCATTTTGACGATTATACCAGCGATCGGGCGGGCGTTACCCGGAGGGTCGACACTTCTTCAGCCGGACAGTGCCTGACGTCGATAGCACATGGATTACCCCAACTGCTCGATGCGCCGCGACGCCGTGTCCAGATCGGCATCGGTCTTCGCAAAACAAAAACGGATGAAGCGATGGCCGCGATCCGCTAAAAAAAATGCTTCCCCCGGCACGCCGGCGACCCCGGTCTTATCGAGCAGGTACATCGCGCGCTCTTTTCCAGTCGCGCCCGGCAGACGAGACACGTCAGCGAGGACGTAATACGCGCCTTCTGGAATCGACGGCGTGAGGCCGGCCGAGGCGAGTGCCCGACAGAACCGGTCTCGTTTAGCCTGGTACTCCTCCGCCAATTCCGCGTAGAACGAGGCCGGTAACGATGCAATGCCTTGGGCAACGCCGTATTGAAGTGGCGTCGGAGCGCAGACATACAGGAGATCGTTCATCGCACCGATCAACGTGGCCCACCTCGCGGATGCCACGCTGTAACCGATACGCCAACCGGTAATACTGAACGTCTTCGAGTAGCCTCCTATCGTGATCGTCCGCTCCGCCATGCCTGGCAGGCTCGCCATGCTGACATGGCGCCGCCCGTCGAACAGGAAGTACTCGTAAATTTCATCGGTGAAGATGAGCAAATCATGCTGAATGGCGAGTTCCGAAAGCCACTCGAGTTCCTCTCGCGTGAAGACTTTCCCGCCTGGATTGCCCGGTGTGTTGATCACCATCGCTTTTGTGCGTGACGTCACGGCCGCTTCAACGGCCGCGCGAGAAAAAAGATCCAATCCGGCGGCTGCATGTGGACGATACGGGGGACAGCCTCTACCGCGACGAGCGCGGTGATGTGGTACGCATAGTACGGCTCGAAGACAAGGACCTCATCGCCAGGATTGAGCAGCGCGAGGCAGGCACAGTGGAAGGCACCCGTCGCGCCGGCGCTGATCGTGATCTGCGTCTCCGGATCGACGGTAATCCGATTGTAATCAGTCAGCTTCTTCGCAAGCGCAAGACGAAGTTCCTTTAAGCCGTCAAACCGGCTATAGGTATTGAGCCCCGCTTGCATCGCGGCCTGGGCGGCGGCGATCACGGCCTCTGGCGCAGGCGTATCGCACACGCCTTGCGCCATGTTGATGCCATTCGCTCTGACGCACGCCGCCGTCATCGCTCGAATCTCCGATTGCGCCAGGGCCGCCATTCGTTGATTGCCATGTCGATCCATCTCGTTCTCTCCGTCAAGCTTTCTCTTGCCTCTTTGAACCGGCCTGTCGGCCCTCTTACGTGACACACGACGACCACGAGGGTCAACTGCCTGTGGGCCGATTCGTTTCGATTAGAGCGCGGCGGACGGCGAAGCGAGGGATCGAGGGTGGCGGCGAAACTGATGGTAGTAGGTGAGGACTTTGCGAACGTAGACCTGCGTTTCGTGAATCGGAGGCACGCGGCGGTATCGCTTCACCCGATACTCGCCCGCGTTATAGGCGGCGATGGCGAGCGTGATATCGCCGTGGAAGCGGTCCAGGAGATAGCGGAGGTGCTTCGCGCCGCCGCGAATGTTCTCTACCGGATTGAACGGGTCGCGGACGCGTAAGGAAGCCGCCGTGCCGGGCATGAGCTGCATGAGACCGAGAGCGCCGGCAGGCGAAATCGCCGTCGCATCGAAGTCCGACTCGGCTTGAATCACGGCACGAAGGAGCGCCGGTGAAAGCCGATATCGACCGGCGTACCATCGGATCGCGTCGTTAACTTCACCAACGGAGACCGGCCGCGGCATTGTCCACGCCGGTCGATAGGAGATGGAATGCGTCTCTTGCTGTCCCCCTTGTATCACGACAATCGCGCCGTCCCGTTGGATTGCCTGATAGGATCCTCCGCTGAGCGCCGCCGGCATGCTGAGCACCACGACAGACAGGAAGGCCGTGCCTACTCCCCATCGACCGATGGGGATGTTGTCTTGTTGAGATGCATGCTGATTGGTCATGGTCTCCATTGTTCCTCCCTACTTTCCGGTTTCACGATGGCTAGGAACGAACAGGACCGTCGATGGGAAAGGAGGATCAGATTCTGTGCCGCGTGGGACGAAAATGGCCGGGCTCGAAAACAACGGCTTGGAGAGGGGGCCTCTACGACTTGTGAAGGAAGACCGGGCATCGTCTCTACAATTTTTGCCACAGCGGACGCCAAATCCTGCCTGCTTGACACGGACAAAATTGAGGTAACGATTACATGCCAGGCCGGCGTTCTGCAGCGACCTCGAGATGGAGCTGCTCGGACCCGCGGAGGAGATCGAGATCCAACACTTGGCCGGCATCCACGCGGCAGGCTCGTTTGGCATCCTGGGGATGAGGCACGTCTGCGAGCACGGTCCCGTTGCATGCCACGATCAAGTCGCCGGCTCGGATGCTTGCCGCGGCCGCTGGTGATCCTGGACTTACATCGTTGACGAGATAGCCGCGCGTCGTGCCCGTGTCCGACCATTCCCAATGTGCCCCGATGCGTCCCGTGCCGAGCAGTCCCGCCTTTATAGCAAAGCGGGTCACGAGCCGATGCGCGATCAGACGAGCGAGATTCTCCGGTGTCTCGGAAAGTCCTTCATTGGAATGCCCTTCTCCATCGAACAGGACATGGCCGGTTTCGACATCCACCATTCGCCAGGACAGCCCCACTCGTCCGTTTTTCGCGGCTTCCTCTCCGCTCCATTGCTGCACTTCCCCGATGATGATGGCTTTTGCGCCGGCAATTCGCCCGACGCTCAGGGCGCGCGCTTCTTCCGAGTAGCTCAGTTGAATCACCTGTTCTTCGAGCACCTGTTGCAGCTTCGCCCGCTCTACGATCGTAAAATCGAGGTCCAGCAGCAGATTCGTCATCAGGCTTGAGACCTTCGCCCCCGATCCCGGCGCATCCGGCGCATCGGCGAAGTTCAGCACGGCCAACGTCTGATAGGCCAACACGGTCTGGCGATTGATTGGGCCATATCCGGTCGTAATCACGTCCAGGTTGCGGAGCGGCGCGCTCGGACTCTCGTCTTCGAGGCTCGCCGCGCCGGTACAGCCCTTTTTCTTCTGCATCAACGCGATCGGAGGCCCCCACGTGCAGAGACGGTCGTTGACGAGAATCAAATGGATCGGGTGCTCGCGCTGGCGGTCCAATACCCAATTGGTGAAGGGATAAAACAGACAGCCGCCGACCCACACCGAGACGGGACACAGCGATAATTCATACAGCCATTGCCGGCTGGTGTTGAAATGGTACTGCCACACCGTCACCCGGCCGTCGTCGCGCAGCACAAGATCCGGTTTGCCGATGGCTTGGACCACGGCCGTCCTGGGCATCGTCGCTTCGAGCCGGTCAAGTTTGCTGTCCGAGTTGAAAAACGTATAGACCACCGCACAGCCACTGATCGCAGCGGCCGCCAGGCCTATCACCATGGATCGGAGGATCATTTCTGTTAAGAGGGAACAGTCGAGCAGCTCACGCTATCACTGCTGAGGACAGCGCGCAAGACGAGGGCTACTTATCCGGCGTCAGCAATGCGCGGATCGTCGCCACCAAGGATTCAATCGTAAAGGGCTTGTGGAAGAACGGGGTGTTGGGGTTGAGGGCGGCATTGAGGAAGAGTTGTTCATTCCGGTATCCCGACATCAAAATCACCTTCATCTCAGGTCTGATCGTCAGCGCCAGCGGCGCGAGTTCCAGCCCGGTCATCCCCGGCATCACGACATCGACCAACAAGAGGTCGAGCTTGCCTTTGTGCTCACGGACGATCCGTAGCGCTTCATGCCCGTCAGCCGCCTCGACGACGGTGAAGCCGCGAGCCTGAAGTCCCAAGGACAACACCTTGCGGATCTTCGCCTCATCGTCGACGAGGAGGATGGTTGCGGACGCGCGGGGACCGTCGCCAGAGAAGACGCTCCGCGCGCGGTCGGGGGTCGGTATCGTTCCCATCTCGGTAGACCTCAGGACTGCGTCTTTTGTCTACCGAGTTTATCGTAACGCCGATGGAAATAACCACTGTGCCCCTACCATACTTCAGTACGAAAACTGCGGACAGTGATCCCATGCTGCCGTAGCCCCGCCTCGAGCTGCTGGCGGCACGCCAGATTCCCGCACATCCGTAGATCGCAGCCTGGAAGATCGGGAACGAGGCGGAGCAGCGGGCCCAGATCAACCTGAAGGTCACCGTCACAGGTGTCGTCGGCGCACATCACCCGTCCACGCCCGTACGGCCACGACTCGGGCCATTGACGCGTCAGCACGGGGTGGTAGCGAAAATTCTCCGGGAACTCCCGCTCCACCGTCAGCAGCTCCTCGTGCCGCATCAGCTGACGATGATGGCGCACGCTGGCGATCAATGTCAGATGCACCCCGAGTCGCCCGGGCTCCCGGCCAAACGCGTGAGCCCGCATATGATCGATGTAGGCCAAAAACGGCGTGATCCCGGTCGAAAGCGCAATCGCCACGATCCGCATCCAGGGCCACTCAGTGTCTGGCTCCAGTCGTAAGTTGCGCGGGTCGCAGACCGGGCTGTTTTCGAAGACCACCAACTCGTCTCGTCCGGCATCGAGCGCCATCCGCACGTCGATTGATTCGCCGGTCCGATGCAGGTCCTCCACCTGCTCGGACTGCCACCAGATCGACGTGTCGGCCCGTTCCTCATGGGTGTGGTTGATGATGGTCTCGAGGATGAGCGGCATCGTGACCGCAGCGTTGGATCGTGTGTACATCCGCCGGCGGATCTTCCCGCTCCGCGCGCCCAGCGGCCTGGCGAGAAACGCATTTCCCGGGCGCATCGCATCCTGGACACGATAGCGCCGGCCCCCGATCTCGTATTCTTCCTGCAGCGTCAGCGCGATGAGGCGGATTTCACCGGGGTCGATGGTCTCGACCTTACTGATGACCGCCGGCACGAAGACTTCAGCCGTCCGCATCTGGACTCAGTCGCCTCTGAAATCGGCCCCGGCAGTGGTGAGCCGTTCCCGCATGAGAATGTTCTAATGCGCCGTTAATCATCGCTTCATCTTTCCTTGCTACCGTTGCCTCACGGTTGACCACTCACCACATCGTGACGGAGGCGATGATGGAATGCCAAAAGTGCCATGGGCTGATGGTCGAGGAATGGCTGACCGATGAGCTCGACGAAGCGTACGTGTGGCGATGCGTGAATTGCGGCGCCTGCGTCGATCACACGATCGAGCGGAACCGGTCCCGGGGGTCTGCGGAACCGGCCGCGTTGCGCGTCTGACGGTACTACTCTCGCGTGAGTTTCCGATACCGCACGCGATGCGGCCGTTCGGCTTCCTTCCCGAGACGCTTCTTCCGATCGGCTTCATACTCGGTGTAGTTGCCGTCGAACCAGACGACCCGACTGTCGCCCTCGAAGGCCAGGATGTGGGTCGCGATGCGGTCGAGGAACCAGCGATCGTGACTGCTTACCATGCAGCAGCCTCCGAAGCCTTCCAAGCCCTCTTCCAGCGCACGCAACGTGTTCACATCCAGATCGTTCGTCGGCTCGTCAAGGAGCAGGAGGTTGGCGCCTTCTTTCAGCATGCGGGCCAGATGAACCCGGTTTCGCTCTCCACCCGAGAGGTCTTTGACTTTCTTTTGCTGATCGCTGCCGCCAAAGTTGAATCGGCCGCAGTAGGCGCGTGAGTTTACTTCGACCTTCCCGAGCTTGATCGTGTCCTGCCCATCCGAGATGACTTCCCACACGGTTTTTGTGCCGTCCAGCGTGCGGTCCTGATCCACGTATCCCAGCTTCACCGTGTCACCGATTCGAATGGTGCCGCTATCGGGCTTCACCTGCCCGGTGATCATTTTAAAGAGCGTGGTCTTTCCCGCTCCATTCGGGCCGATGACGCCGACGATGCCGCCGGGCGGCAGACGGAACGTCACATGCTCGAACAGCACCTTGTCGCCGAACGACTTGGTGACGTCATTCGCCTCGACGACGACGTCGCCCAACCGCGGGCCCGGCGGGATATAAATCTCCAGATCCTCCGCCTGCTTCTCCTGCTGCTGTCCGAGCAGCTCTTCATAGCGCGAGAGGCGCGCTTTGCCTTTGGCGTGACGGCCCTTTGGGGACATGCGGATCCATTCCAACTCCCGCTCCAACGTCTTTCGCCGCTTGGATTCCGCCCTTTCTTCTTTTTCCAGGCGCGCCTGCTTCTGCTCCAGCCACGACGAATAGTTGCCCTTGAACGGAATCCCGTGCCCTCGGTCCAATTCCAAGATCCACCCCGCCACGTTGTCCAGGAAGTAGCGATCGTGTGTGACGGCGATGACGGTCCCTTTGTACTGCTGCAAGTGCTGCTCGAGCCATTGCACGGATTCCGCATCGAGATGATTGGTCGGCTCGTCCAGTAGGAGGATATCAGGCTCCTGAATCAGCAACCGGCACAGCGCGACCCGGCGCCGCTCGCCGCCCGACAGCACGCCGACCTTCGCATCGGACGGCGGACAGCGAAGCGCGTCCATCGCCACCTCGAGTTCGTTCTCGAGTTCCCAGCCATTGGCCGCTTCGATCTTCTCCTGGAGCTGGCTTTGCTTCTCCAACAACTTTTCCATCTCGTCGGCCGAGACGTCCTCGCCCAACCGGGTGCTCACCGCTTCGTACTCCTTGAGCAGCCCGACGACCTCCCGGCGGCCTTCCTCCACGACCTCCTTCACCGTCTTGTTCGGATCGAGCTGCGGCTCCTGCTCGAGCAGACCCACGGTGTAGCCCTTCGACATCGTCACCTCGCCGACATAATCCTTGTCGACGCCGGCGATGATGCGCAAGAGCGTGCTCTTCCCCGAGCCGTTCAATCCGATGACCCCGATCTTCGCGCCGTAGTAGAACGACAGGTAGATGTCCTTGAGAACCTGTTTTTTCGGCGGATGGATGCGGCTGACACCGATCAGCGAAAAGATAATTTGCTTGTCATTGCTGCTCATGGCTCCTCCCCTCTGTCGCTTTCTTGTACCCCACCGATCGCCGCCCGTGCAAATCGCATCGACACGGCCCTCTAGTTCGGGGACACCGCGGAGAGTAGAATCATAGTACCGTTTCGAAAGGAGACGTGGCATGCTGCCGGTCGCATTGCTCATTGCCTTGATGGTCATGACCTGGGCCGCGGCGGTTGTCTCGGTGTACGTCGAATCGGATCATCCGACGTCCCCGTCGGACCGCCACGCCGAGGAGCAGGATTACTCCGACGCTGCGTGACCTCTCTCGGGTCACGGGTTGAAGCGATCGCCATCGCACTCCCTACCTGGTCGGTCTGTCCGCGTCCTTCAAACCTGATGTTCCGCGGAATCCCTTCTCAGGTCTCGGTGTGCGATCAGTGTGTTATGGTAGTGCCATGCCTCTTCCCGGTCCGGCGGACGAGCGGCTTCACTGTATCGATTCCCTCCACCCCGCTCGCCAACTCACTCTCACAACGCAGTCGCCGTGGCGTGCACTGAGCCATCGCAATTACGCGTTGTTCTTTACCGGGCACGGCCTCTCGCTGTGCGGCACATGGATGCAGAGCCTCACCCTCGCGTGGCTCGTGTATCGGCTCACCGGCTCGCCGTTTCTTCTCGGGATCGTGGAGTTCGTCGCGCGCGCGCCGATCCTGGTGTTCAGCGTCCTCGGCGGCTTGTTCGCCGATCGATGGCCCAGACGCCGGTTGTTGATGATCGCGCAGTCCGGCCTGCTGCTGCAGGCGGCGGCCCTGGCTGCATTGACACTGACCGGACGCGTGACGATTGAATGGATCATTGCGCTCGCCATCCTCATCGGCGTGATCAGCGCGCTTGAAATCCCCGTTCGGCAGTCGTTCGTCGCCGACCTCGTACCGCGCGGCGACATCCCCTCGGCCATTGGGCTCAACTCCTCTCTCTTCAATGTCGCCCGGATCATCGGTCCTTCGGCAGCGGGCGTCATCGTAGCCGTCGCCGGTGAAGGCCTCTGCTTTCTGCTGAATGCCCTGAGCTATCTCATGATCCTCGCTTGTCTGTTCGCGATGCGTCTTCAGCCACAGCCGCCCCGCGAAGGGGGGAATGCCCTCACGCTGCTCATTGAAGCATTCCGTTATGCCTGGGAGACTCCTCACGTACGGGCCGTGCTCGCGGTCACGGCAGTCTTGAGCATTTTTGCCATGCCGTACAGCACCCTGTTGCCGGTCTTTGCCCAGGACATCCTCAAGAGCGGTCCGGGTGGCTTGGGGGCACTGATGGCTGCGAGCGGCGTGGGAGCACTCTTGGCGGCCTTTCGCCATGCGCGACGAGGCACCGTGAAAGGCCTTGGACGTTCCATTGCACGGTCGGTGGCCCTCTTCGGCATCGGCTTGTTGATCTTTTCGTGGAGCCGATCATTTTGGCTCTCGGCTGCGGCGATGATCACGATCGGGTATGGAATGGTGAGCAGCCTTGCGGGGACCAATATTTTGTTGCAGAGCCTCGTACCGGACCGTCTCCGCGGCCGAATCGTGAGCTTCTTTACCACGGTTGTCTCTGGGGTTCACGGTGTTCGGCAGTCTGTTGGCGGGAATTGGCGCCACGTATGCTTCCGCATCGTGGACGCTCACCTGTGGTGGAGTCGTGACGATCATCTCCGCCGCGCTCTTCTGGAACGCGCTGCCCGCAATCCGCCGGCACATTCATGAGCATCAATTATTGCCGGCCGAGGAGAGCGGCGCCGCCTAAACCGGTGCCTCGGGCACTGCTTTGACGCAACGATTGCCGGATCTCTCGCGAATTCCCTATAATCCGCCACGTCACAGCGTGCGTATGCAACGGCTACACGGCAAAATTGCGATCGTGACAGGGAGCAGCAGCGGCATCGGCAAGGCCATTGCGCTAAAGTTCGGCCGAGAAGGTGCAACGGTGATCGTGGCGGCGCGCCGTGCACGACTCTGTGAAGCCGTGGCTGATCAAATTCGTCGAAGCGGTGGGCAGGCGGTGTCGATACCGACGGATGTAACCGATGAAACACAGGTGGAGCGTCTGATCGGGGAGACCTGCCGGCAGTTCGCGCGGCTCGACGTCCTTGTCAACAATGCCGGTATCGGGGGTGGCGGCAGGATCGTTGAGACCACGACCGACACGTTCGAGCGCGTGATGAGCACGAACCTCCGCGGCACGTTCCTCTGTGCGCGCGCGGGATTTCGTGCGATGTTGAGCACCGGCGGCGGTGTCATTCTCAATATGGCGAGTGTCGCCGGTATTCAGGCCTGGGCCGGCACGGGCACCTACAGTGCCTCGAAGTTCGGGATCATGGGCTTGACGAAGGCGCTCGCGGATGAGGGGCGGCGGCACAGCATTAAAGTCTGCGCGATCTGTCCGGCCGGTGTCGCTGACGAGCTCGTCGATGCGAGCAAAACTGAGATCGTGGCGAGCGGCGCGATCGATCCGTTCGACGTGGCGGAGACCGCCATCTATCTGGCGACCCTCGGCCCGAATGCGATTGTCCAGCAAGTCATCATCGACAGGATGGGGGCGGACTGGTGACAAGGGTGAAGCCGGGGCGATACCGGCACTACAAGGGCAAGGAGTATGAAGTGATCGGCTGCGCCCGCCACTCGGAAACCGAAGAGGAGTTCGTGGTGTACCGGGCGCTCTATGGCGAACAGGGGCTTTGGGTCCGCCCACTCGTCCTCTTTTTGGAACCAGTCATGATCGGAACCGCGCGATTGCCGCGTTTCTCACTCGTGCAGGAGCGGCCGGACGATGGCCGTTAACTGGTCACGCGGCTTTCGGCGCCTCGCCTGGTCGGTTTTTCTCCTGCCGATCGTGCTCTTCGGCGGTTACCTCCTGATCGTGCTGAATTGGAGCTTTTCGGACGGGGATCGTGTCGGGTATCTCCAGAAGTTTTCGCGGAAGGGTTGGCTCTGCAAGACCTACGAGGGCGAACTCGCGATGACGACCGTGCCCGGGGTTGCCCCGGTCTTGTGGCAATTCAGCGTCTGGGATGAATCGGTCGCCGAAAAGATCAACCACTTCTTGGGCAAGAAGGTCGTGCTGCATTACCGCGAGTATCGCGGCATCCCGACGGACTGTTTCGGCAGCACTGATTATTTCGTCGATGCAGCGGAGGCGCTGCCTGAATGATCGGAGAGAACGCACTCACTCGCCTTCCTCCTGATCCATGAGCCGCCGTCTCGGCGGCATCGGGCTCCGCTGGTGTTCCTCCTCCACGAGACGTTGGCACGCTTCGCACAACTCTCCGTGGCCTTCAGTCATGAAGTTTCAGCCAACTCTCCACATCGTTCGCAAATCATGACTCCCTCGACCAGTGTACAGATTACTATCGTACCCGATCAGCGAGATGACTGGCTAGCAATCGATCGACGGTAAATATGCCATCCGCTCATGACTGTTCAATCGTCCGTCGAGGACGTGGTATCCTGCCACCGGAATATCGGAATCGCAATGATAGGAGATCGTCGGCATCGACGGTCGAAAGGAATCGATCGCTCCTCGGACTTCCGCCATGGCCTCCCCTCGTCATCACATGCCCGCCCTGCATTCTCGCGGCATGATTGCACGGTCCGTCGGTGTCGTGGCGATTGCCCTGGGGTTCATGTTGGGGATGTATGGGCTGGACCATCCCGACTCGGTGTGGCTGCGGACCGCCCTCGGCCTTATCGCAACGGGCCTGCTGGCGCAAGGCTATGGATTGTATTGTGCGATTCGCCGGCTGATGCGGGGCCGCCAGCACGATGACTAGCCGTCCACGCGCGCGCACCGGCCGAGCAATCGCGACGCTGTCCTTTCTCACGGTCGGGCTTCTTGTCTCGCCGTTCTCGGTTGGTGCTACCGAACAGATCGTCACGGAGCGCAAGGATCTCTCGCTGACGCTCGGCGTGCGCGAATGGCTGAGCCAGGGGCGAAGCGCAAACAACATTGCCGGCCCCGGCGGACATCCGAACGTGTTGTCGGAGTTGACCTGGCGCGGCGTGAACAGTGTCGTGACCGAAGTCAACGCTGATCTGATTGTCCAGCGCTTTGTGGCCAGTCTGTCGGTGGGCTATGGCGGAATCACGAACGGCACGTTTTTCGATCAGGATTGGGATGGCGACAATCGCACACAGAAGCTTGTCGAGACGATCTCGACCGTCGGGGAAAGCTCGGTGTTCTTCGTCTCGATCAGCCCAGGCGTCCGCCTTCTGCACTGGTCGGTCGAGGACAACCCGATTCAAGGCGGCGTCGATGCGTTGATCGGGTATCAACTGTGGCGTGAACGGTACCAAGCCTTCGGAGGGCAGCAAACGTTTCCGACCATCGAGCCGCTTCCCAACGTCGTCGCGATCTCGCAAACGAATACCTGGCAGAGTCTACGCCTCGGGATCCGAGGTACCGTGCCCGTCTTCTCGTTTCTCGCGATCAAAGGCAGCGTCTTCTATATACCCGTCACGTACTACCGCAGCGAGGATGTTCACCATTTGAGACCGGATTTGGCGCAGAACCCGAGCTTCCTGACGACGGCGACCGGCGGCCAAGGCGTGCAGGCGGAAGGATCGATCGTCGTCAGACCGTGGCGGGGGTTGTTGCTGGAAGCCGGCTATCAGTATTGGGACATTCGATCGGGGTCGGGCACCGTCGAAGCGTTCGGTGCGAATGGGGCGACCTCCAGTGAGCCGTTCAATGTTGACAATACCCGGCGGCAAGGCGTGTTCTTCGCCGTCAGCTGGCAGTTCTAGTGTCCTGTCTCTGAAGTACGTGGAATAAGTTGTGCATTGGTGGTGTCCT